>NZ_JAHHPN010000217.1:0-2020 GCF_024606325.1 Endozoicomonas sp. ONNA1 | reverse complement strand
TCCACGCCCAAAGGGAAGCGGGTGAAGCTTATATCACCTCCCAGAAACAGGAAGGATGGGTTCTGGTGCCAGACGAGTACGACGATGGCGGCTTTTCCGGTGGCAATATGGAACGGCCTGCACTTCAGCGACTGATGCAAGATGTGGAAGCCGGAAAGATTGATGTGGTGGTGGTTTATAAAGTGGATCGCCTCTCAAGGTCGCTGGCTGACTTTGCCCGGCTGGTGGAGGTGTTCGACAGGCATAAAGTATCCTTCGTCGCTGTCACCCAGCAGTTTAATACCACCAGCAGCATGGGACGACTGACGCTTAATATTCTATTGTCCTTTGCCCAGTTTGAAAGAGAAGTCACTGGGGAGCGCATCAGAGACAAGTTTCTGCTCTCCAAGAAGAAGGGTAAATGGATGGGTGGGACGCCACCGCTGGGCTATGACGTGGTGGATCGCAAGCTTATCCCCAATGAAGGAGAGGCGGTGATTATTCGGGAGATCTTCAAGATCTTTATTGAAACCCGCTCACAAGTTGAAACCGCCGAACGGATTAATGAAATGGGCTTCCGAACCAAGCGATTGCCACGCAAAGGTGGCCAAGTGGTCGGAAGCAAGAAGTTCACCCGCACCGCCATCTACAAACTACTTAAGAGCCGCCTCTATAAAGGTGAGATCGGCCACAAGGGTGAATGGTATCCGGGTGAGCATAAAGCCCTTATCAAACCTGAGGTCTGGGCGAAGGTAGAGACCATTCTCCAGAGCAACAGCTCGGGCCGCCAGACAGACAGCCGACACAGGCACAGTCCTTCGTTTCTGCGGGGTTTTCTGTTCGGACCGGAGCAGGAAGCCCTGATACCCACGGCCACCCGCAGCAAGGGCAAACTGCACCGCTACTACGTCAGTAGCGTGGCCCGGAGGCACGGCCACAAACATTCACCCCTGCCTACCTTGCCCGCGAAGGAAATCGAGTTTTTGGTGGTGGAAAATCTACGGGATTTACTGAAGCAGCCAGAGATTATTTTCACCACGTGGCAGATGCTGACGGATCAGGAAACGTTCAATGAAGATCAGGTCAGGGAAGCCCTGAACGACCTGTCGGATATCTGGAATCTTCTGTTTCCCCAAGAACAGCGCCGTTTAATGAAACTGCTGGTCAACCGAATAGACGTCCATCAGCAGGGTATTGAGATTCGGTTCCACCAGGAAGGGATACCCACCATCACCCATGAGTTACAAGGAGAAGTGACATGGCCATAAAAGTAACCGGCAAAGCGACCCGCACCTATCTCGAAGATGAGAACTGTATTCTGGTGCATATCCCCATCAAGTTCATCAACCGCAAGGGCAAGAGCCAGGTCACCACACCAGATGGTCGTCCGGCACTGGAAGAGGCCGATCCGGCTTTGAGAAATGCTCTGGTCAGGGCGCATCGGTGGTTGAAGGCATTGGAAACAGGAAAAGAGAAGCACCTGAAAGTGCTGGCTAAAAAGGAAGGAATCAACAGCGAAAGCTATGCTTCGAAAATCCTCCGGCTGACCACTCTGTCGTCAGAGATTCAGGAAGCCATTATTGATGGTCGCAGCCTGGGAGGTTTGGTACTGGCTGATTTTATGAAGCCTTTTCCACTCTTGTGGTCGGAGCAGAAGAAGGCATTGGGTATACCGGAGGATTGATGTACTCCCTCCTTTTTACCCCTCGATTTTTAATCATAAAGTTCGCCGACCGTCCCCCACACATATCGCTAATAAAGTGCAAACCCAACACCCGTCCAAACAACCTAAAACCACTGATAACCAACTGTTTTTAAAGGGAAAATCAAAGTACGCACAAGAATTTTGAAAAGTGCGAATTTAAGAGAAGAGAAAGAGAAAAAAGCACCAAAATGGCCAAAAATGGGCATTTTTACGGTTTTTGCCAGTGCGGAAATTAAACGACCAAAAAATAATAAAAGGCGAGACAGGCATTACAAAAGCCACCCCCAAAACGACAAAAAGCCCTATAAAAATAGGGCTTTCTGAAGATGGCGCGCT
>NZ_JAHHPN010000216.1:0-1195 GCF_024606325.1 Endozoicomonas sp. ONNA1 | reverse complement strand
GGCATAAACGCCAGTAGCGTGTTCCCCCTGACGGAAGAACAGAAACAGACGTTGAAAATGTCAGCTAACCAGTCTTATCTTCAGGCGGCTGATCAGCGGATAAGGGCGTGGAAAGCCGCTGAAGTTCAGTGTTGGCCTGCTTTCTGGCATCAGATCAGTGATCTGCTGAACCATTTTGTTGACGATTATATTAACGAAGCCTCAGCGGTTGGTGGTGATAAGGCTCCTGTACATGATCTGCCACAAGGCCACGAGAAAGAGGCATCAGCATCAGCTCAGAGGACGAACCATGAGCCACAACCTGTCAACGAAACGTTGATTATTGGTAGTGATAAGGCTCCTGAAAAATACATTCCGGCAGTTCACATGGAACAGGCTCCGTTATTGAGTCATTTAACGGACTATGAGAACCGGAAGAAGCCAAAAAGAGTCAATCACATAATTTTTGATACGCAGAACTATTCTTCCACTGATTACCGGCGGTGGACAGGGGATATTTATGTGACTGCAGAGGGCAATGTCAAATGTATCAATATCAATGATCAACACATGCAAGGGGTCGAAGTTCTCATACCTGCCCGGTTGCCAGAGCATGATCAGGAATTGACATTAGCCAAAGACCAGACGCTGGCAACCTTTGAGATGAAATCAAGAAATGGTCAATATTACTTACCCAGCCTCACGGTCAACGACTATATCGTAGCCCTGCGCATGGAGCCCGAGTTGCCATTTGCTCTGGTCAGGGATCGATATACCGGGCTTCACACACTCTCTGTTCCAGAGTCGGGAGTCAGCCAGAAAATTAAATTTGCTTATGTCGCAGAGTCCAGAGAAGCAGGCAAAAAAACATGTGACGAGGTAGTCGGACCAGCACAATCAACACGTTTTGACGTCCGCTGTTCAGAAGGTATGAAAACAGTACTGAAGGGAGTGTTAGAGAACATTAAGCAACAACCACCTGAAATACAAGCGCCTTTGCAGAAAATAAAAGACGCCAAAGACCCAGAGCAACGAATTGAGGCAATCACAGACTATTGCCGACAGTTTTCCGGTAAAGCTAAACCAGATTGTCATGAGAATTTCTTTAAATTTCTGGTAAAAGAACGGCAAGGGAGCTGCCGTCATCGTGCGCCTGTTTTTGTTGCTTTTTGTCGTTATTTCGGGATTCCATCCCGGGTAGTGAATAGTTATATCC
>NZ_JAHHPN010000215.1:0-3914 GCF_024606325.1 Endozoicomonas sp. ONNA1 | reverse complement strand
TGCTGAGTTTATGCAGGGCGCTCAACGAGGGAAACAGGTCGAATACAGCCTGGGCACGGCTGGCTTCCAGAAAGCGCAGCTGATCATCCTTTGTTAAAGGTTGCAGAATTTTCAAGTAAAGCCTTTGCATGTATTTGAGTTTCAGCACCCCCGACAATGCTTGCAACCGGGCTGAGTAATGTTCCCACAGGCTCTTATCCGGTAATGACTTCAGCCGTTTGACGAAATAGACAAAACGCGATCTGTGTTCACTGGCAGAAAACAGAACCATTGCCTTGTCTAATACATGCAAAGGCAAGGACTTACTCGAATGATGCAGCAAAAAATTCCGGTCCTGTCGATCAGCCCGGAGGTAGCGCTCAACACCTTTGCCGCCATAAGAAGAAAGAAGTCTTATCAATGGTTTTAGCATCAGAACGGTTTTGGTGTTTTCATGGATTTTAAGAAATTGTTTTAACACTGCCCAGCTGAGTGACAAGTCCGGTTTGGAGGTGGAAAGGTAAAGAGCCACTGTTTTTATCTGACGATTGAATTTGTCATCCTCTGAATCGCTATTGTATTCGTCGTCCTCTTCACTATCTGAATCGCCATTTCCTTCAGTAAATTTTGTAAACAGCCACTGTTTCAGTTGTGTTTCCTGATGTTGCAGCATCTTAATAGCAGGTAGGCTTTCTGATTTCCAGAGCTTGGTCATAATTTGCAGGAGCAGATGATTGGTTGTCCCCCGGCAACGTGTCCAGTCCAGCACTTTTTTTACCTGATCATGTTTGGGCACGCCCTGGCAATGATTCATGGACGAGAATGCGCGGAACCTTTCTATACTGAAATCGCCATCTTTGTCTTTCCATTCTGGCCAGCCTAGCACCTCTTTTACTTCCTTATATTTGAGCATGCCCTGACCATTATTCATGCAAGAAAAGGCGCGGAAGCACTCCATACTGAACTCACCATTTTTGTCTCTCCATTCAGACCAGCTCAGTACCTCTTTCATTTCCTCATGTTTGGGCACGCCGTTGGTGTTGTACATTGACGAGAAAGAGTGGAATAGCTGCATATTGAACTTGCCATCCTTGTCTTTCCATTCCGGCCAGCTCAGTACCGCTTTCACTTTCTCATGTTTGAGCATACCTTTGGTATGATTCATGGATGAGAAAGCGCGAAACCGCTTCATACTGAACTCACCATCCTTGTCTTTCCATTCCGGCCAACCCAGCACCTCTTTCACTTCCTCATGTCTGAGCATGCCTCTGCCATGATTCATGGACGTGAAGCAGCGGAACAGCTCAATACTGAACTCATTATTCTTGTCTTTCCATTCCGACCAGCCCAGCATCTCTCTCACTTCCTCATGTCCGGGCATACCTCTTTTGGCGTACATAGACGATAAAGAGCGGAACAGCTCCGTACTGAATTTACCACCCTTGTCTTTCCATTCCGGCCAGCCCAGCACTTCTTTCATTTCCTCAGGCTTGGGTACGCCTTTCCCATTATTCATGGACGAAAAGGAAGTCAATACATCTAAACTCGCTAAATATTTGAGTTCGCTTTGGCTACGTTCGGCAAAATCACGGGTATGTTTTTTTATATTCTTTAACATGCCGGTCAACATGCCGGTATTTTTGATGGTTTCAGGAAGGTGCCGAAAAAAAACGATTGCATTATCGAAGAAGCCATTAAAAGACTTTCTCTCTACGAAACCAAGTAAGTTATAAAAAGTGTACTTGGCTGTGATGTTTTTTTTCTTGAAAACCTGCATCAGGGTTTGCACTTTTTCCAGCTCTTCCTCAGTTAATTCGTAAAGGATTTTTTCTTTTACTTTTTCCAATGGGTCATCTGAGATTCGAGTGTCTGCTCGTTTCTTTTTTTTAGCCGGTGTTGGTGCAACTGCTTTCGAATTATTTCTCTTTCTACACGAGCCCTTGTTTTTTTTCTGAGCAGGTTCTGATGAGTCATGCAGCTGAGTTTCTTCTGAGCTACGTCTTGCTCTTTTTTTACCATTAGTGCCTGAAAGGCAGGTGTTGCATAAAAACGCTGAAGCTGATTCCTCATTTGCTATGCGACTTATTTCCTGTGTATTCAGTGTCTTTTCACAATTGGAACAAGTTACAACCAAATTTTCGTTATCCTGCTCAGCAGAGGGTTTTAGTGGGTCATCACCTCCACGACCACTGCCGCCTGATGAACCGGTTCCCTGGTTACAGGCAGGGACTTCGCTCATCTGCCTGTTCTGAGACGTTGTCGTGGTTGTTGATGCTTTGGTCGTTCCGGAGGGTTGATCCTTTTCCCCGTTACACGTTTGACGGCCATAGTATTTGCCAGAAGCGATCACACGGTAAAGGCTGATTTCCCGACTATTCTCTGCTAGCCATGTCTTAACCAGCCCCGGATGAATCGTGGCGGGGTCTGACCTTTCCAGATCAAGAAGGTCCGCTTCAATCACCATGATCCGGTCTGACAAAATCCGGGCCAGCGTGGTTTGGCCTGTCTTAATCGCCCATAGTCGTTTCATTCGTAATATTCGAAGCAGTCGCCTTTTTTGTTGCAGGCATTTTTGAACAGGGTCAGGAACGAGGGTGAGGTCAGGGAGAGGCACCTTGTCAGGATTCCAGTGATTTCCGTCAGGTGGCCTGTCGCCATCATCTCCACCGGCAGCCCCCGTGGCGGTCAGAGCAGTGGAAGAATGCTCCAGGGCTTTCGGAGACGTGACCATCAGGTCAATGCGGCGTGTTTGCGTCATTGGCCAAACGGGTTGGAGAGGTAATTGAAGAAACGCAGGGGGACTGTTATTCGGCAGCAGCTGAAGCAAAATGAGCGCTAATTGCGTCAGCCCAACCGGAAGAGGCTTGGGCTGTTCATGTCCGGCTAACTTATTAGTATACAAGAAATGTGCTGGCAGCAGGTTTGAGCTGTCTAATCCCACTGCAGGCAGTGACTCACCAGACATTATTGTCACTAACAGCAGCAGTGATCGGACCATCGGGCAGATAGTTTTGTTTTTCTGTGGGCGTCCCATAGACTCAGGCGCATTGATTGACGTTTGCCGTATGCACGAGAATGTATAGCATCCCACTGGTTTTCGCGCCATAAACGGAGTTGGCAATTAGAAAATACTCCCACACCCATCAAGTAACTCTAATTCCTGGCAACTCTGATAAACATCAGGATTAACCCCTGATAATAAAGGGTCTCCTCTTCTTAACCGCTTTATTTTTCTGCATGCCAGTTGCCTCCATCTTTTCAGTATGTGGTCGGCGATATCAATTTTGGCTTTTTTAAGGACGGTCACTACATGCATAAGCTCCATTTCATTCTCATACTCGTTCAGTAATGTCAGTATTTCAGTGCTAAAAACTTCTGTCTGATTTAGCTTTAACCATAGGCGGCCAAACGCCTGTTTTTCTCTTTGGTCGTCGGGTGGGTTAACGCTTTGTAGTTCCGGTTCACTGATCGGCTCACAGGCTTCAGCTGTTCTGGATGGAACGTTATTCAAGTATTGAAACAGTGATTTTTTAATCTCATCGGGGCATTTTGTATCTGATGCTTCGATGCTTATTTTCAGTTTGCCAAGCAAGGAGACAGGCAGTCTCTCTTTATGATGGTCAAGGGATTTCCAGGCGACAGCTTTGATGGCCATTCCTCTGCTGATCAGGGTAGCCAGCACATGCATAGGTATTGGGTTGAAGGGCGCGACTCCAACATCACCTTTTGCCCCGGGCTCTCTGTTTACGACTAACCCGGTTTCGAGTCCCTGGATACATACCGGGTAATCGGGTTCTGAACGCTTTTGCCAATGATCTGCTGACAAATAATAGTGTTCAGGCACCCCAGTGATTTTCAAAAAAATCCTGAACTGCTCCTCTGACCAGTTGCTAATTTCCATTTTTTCATTCTGTATTTTCAGCTGCGGCATTGGA
>NZ_JAHHPN010000214.1:0-3900 GCF_024606325.1 Endozoicomonas sp. ONNA1 | reverse complement strand
AGGGGTTGTCCGGGTCCAGCAGATCGTTAAATTTTGGCAGCTCCTCACTGGTGAGTTTGCGGATATCTATCACCAGGGTGAGCGGCTGTGAACCTTCAAACAGTTTGCCTGAAAGGAGAGTGTGGCGACCATCGTCAGAAATGCTCAACCGACTCACCAGACTAGCCTGTGAGAGGTCATCGGGGTGGGAGATAAGGATGACATCCTGATGTGCATCGCCGGTCTGAGCCACTAAAAGCTGTCGAACCTCATCATCACTAGCGACAAAACGAAAATCGAAGGAATGAGAAGCTCTGGAGAGCGAGGAATCTGTTCGGGATACAGTTCTCGCTTTGTCAGGCGACACAACCGGAGGTGATGATAGGGTTAATTTGGAGGTGAACTGTTCGCAGATTGTTACCTTCTTTTCTGACGATAACTCCAGCTTTGCTGTCTTGGTTGGCACGCCACTGTCAGGCACCTCACTACCAGAAATGATTTTGTTTGTTGTTGTGCCAATCTGACCATCCATAGTCAAACTCCCTACTGCAATTTGAAGAAATTTATCGAAAGTGTTTAGTTATAAGACTTACAAAAAGGACGAAAGTTTCACCTGGATTGTTACCCGTAACCATTAAAGGAAGTCATCGGTCTCGTAAAACGCATCGTCACCAGACTGCTATTAAATATCCATTGAGTCATAAAGAGCCATAAATCGAATTCAAATTCACACTGTTCAAAAACTCATTGGCAATTTTTGTCAGCTCATCGGATTTGAGCACCAGAGCGTTACTGGCGTTGAGCGTCTGCCGTAAGTATTCATCCTTAACCGATTTCTCAAACTCATAAGAGCACTCAATTTCAGACATCATGGCGTACAGCTCTCTTGGTGAGGATGGATCATGAGAGCCATAGTTGTTTAAAAAGCGTGGCCTGTTGATGGTAGCATTGCCCCAACAATACGTTAAGCAGCTGCCTTTCGAGTGTGTCAACCCATATAGATAATGACTGAAGGCCTGCTCAATCGCTTGCCTGCATTTCTCTCTTAAATCTTTCAGAAGTCTTTGTTCCACATCGGACACTTCAAGGGACTTTAGACTGTCTTGGTAATCGCTTTCGATAGTACGTTTTTTTTGCTCATATATTTTTGTTTGATCTTGAGATTTCTCACCAGAAGGCGTTCGCGTTAATGCGTCACGGCTTTCTTTTCTCAATTCATACAGAGCAGTATTGTATTGTTTACACTTCGCCTCATATTCATTGTTTTTTTTCACTAACTGCTTCAAAACCGGATTGTTCTCAACTTTTCGTTGAAGCAGGGCCTCGGCCTTTATATGAAACAACTCTATGTTGCTCCAGAAAGGTGTCCCCATGATAATCACCGGACGGTGGTTCGCCCCTCCTGAGATTAACTTTGGAAACGCCGGATGGTGAGCCAGCATTCGTTCTATATTGGGAATGCCCTCAGGCTCGCTCCTCCAGGCGGACTGAATAGATGGATAGGCAAGTTTACATTCAAGGGATGATGAAAACCCATCATGACAATGACTCAAGAAGAAAGCATCATCTGAACCCTCTCGAAAGCGTTTATAAGCCAGCAGCCATAGCAGACAATTTTTTTCCCTGGACAATAATTGCTTATACCATTTTTTCAGGCAACGGGCGGCCTCAACCATCAGTTCATCGACACCTTCCAGGCGTACCAATAGCCAATGATGTTTAACAGCACTAATAATATGTTTCTGATAGGTCGGCAATGGATCCAGCCAACCCGATTTCAGGACTTCAAGGGCAAAGCGATTAACCAAAGGCTTGGCCAAGCAACTGTCTTCCAATATTTTTACCATTGCGTGCAACCACATTTGAGCACCAAAGGGAACCTGATCAATTATTTTTGGATAGAGAGACCTGAGTAGTTCAGTGACCTGATCTTCATCACTATTGGACAATATTTGTTTGACTGTCTCAGGCATCATTCCCAAAATATCGTCGTAACTATTCAATACGTTTGTCTCTGGCAATTCGATTATTGAGACGCCCATGGAAAAACTGGTTAGGTCTCCTTCACTCCAAAGGTTCCAGACTATTTCGGAAAAACTTAGATTAGTTGCTAGCAATGCACTGTTTGTCTCAAGGGCTTTATTGAGTTCCTCAAAGCGTATGCCACAGGCTATAGCCAGAGCTTGCTGTTGTGCTAAATCAGCCCCTTTCATGAGATCCTGAATCTTCTTTGATGAAGTGCTGGAACTACCGATTTTCCTGCTGGGCTGGAAGTCAGGTATGATTTCCGTTGACTGTAGAGGTAGCCCGCCCAAATCCACTGGCTCCCAGGTTTGACCTCCATCTCCGGAATACTCGGCAAAGCAGTGGATACGGTTATCAATTTGCCGGGATGGAATCCCAAAATAACGACAAAAAGCGATAAAAACAGGCACACGATGTCGACAGCTACCTTGCCGCTGTGTTACCAGGAATTTAAAGAAATTGTTATGTTTCTTTGGTTTAGTATTACCGTCAAACTGTCTGCAATAGTCCGTGATCGCCTCAATCTGTTGAGGTATGTCTTCAGCGTCGTTTATGGCCCGCAAAAGCTTCGGGACTTCGCGTGGGCGTTTATCAATGGTTGTAAACAGCTTGTCCAGTACTGTTTTCATCCCTTCTGAGCAGCAGGCATCAAAACGTTTTGATGGTTCTGGTCGGGATTCGGTTGGTGTTTTTCTGTCTGTTTTTCTGGATTCAACAACATAGGCAATTTTAATCACCTGTTCCGCTTTGGCCTCAGGAATAGACAGTGTGTGAAGCCCGGTATATCGACCCCTTACCAGAGTACATGCCGAATGGGGTTCGATACGAAGGGCAACGATATAGTCGTTAACCGTAAGGCTGGGCAATCGATATTGACCATTCTTCGATGACATCTCTATGGTGGCCAGTGTTTGATCGCTTGCTAATATCAATTCCTGATCACACCCCGGTAATGGTTCCGGTGTAAGGATTTCAAACCCCTGAATATGTTCATCATTAAAATCGGTTAGTCTGATATCGCCCTTGGCAGAGACATCAATATTCTTTGCCCACCAGCGGTACATATGGGAAGAATGGTTCTGTGTATTGAAAATTTTATAATCGTTAACTTGCGGCATCTCAAGGTGCTGATAGTGTGTTTCCCGGTCTAATTTCTCAGCCTGTTTCTTGCGGACTTCTGGAATGTATCGTTCAGGCGCTTTATCACCCCCAACAGCTAACACTTCGTTAATAAGATCTCCAACCCAACGGTTTGGCAGATCGCTCATCTGATGCCAAAACTCCGGCCACAATCGAACTGCATTTGAGTTCCAACCCTCTATTCGCTTTTCAGCCTCTCTAAGATAAGGCCGGGACGCTGATAATTTCAGCGTTTGTTTCTCTTCTTCCGTCAGGGGAAATACCTGATTAGCATCCACGACCTTCTGGCTGAACTCACGATCAAACCAGCGTTGCTGCCAGTGTCGGTACAGTGCCCGGGTGAGCGTATCGTCCGACTGATCCGGCTCCAGGGAAAGACCAGATGCCTGCCACCTGGCCTGAGCCATCATTTTGATAATTTCTTTTCTGGCTTCCTCATCATTCAGATCAGCCTTAATACGAATTTCGTAGCGTTTTTCATCCACACTGTTGAGATTACTGCGTTGTATTAACCACGGACGATCAATGTTCGATACCGTTTGGTTGAACCATTTACAAAGCTCAGAATCAAGCCCGCCCTCTCTCATGGTAAGAGCCGAAGACTCTGGCAGTGCCTCCAACGATATTCCGGCAGCCATCAGATAAAGCCGGTAGTGCTGATTAAGGCATTGATGCAGCCCGTCTTCGGTAAAATCACCCCTTCGGATGACGGCCCTGGCCACATTCTGTAAATCAAGACTGGTGGGCTGTAACGGC
>NZ_JAHHPN010000213.1:0-1284 GCF_024606325.1 Endozoicomonas sp. ONNA1 | reverse complement strand
GTGACCATCGTCAGCAATGCTCAGCCGGCTCACCAGATTAGCCTGTGAGAGCTCATCGGGATGGGAGATAAGTGTGACATCGCGATTCTCGTCGCCGGTCCGGGCTGCTAAAAGCTGTCGAACCTCATCATCGCTGGTGACAAAACGAAAATCGAAGGAATGAGAGGCTCTGGGTAACGAGGAATCCGTTGAGGATACGGTTCTCGCTTTCTCAGGCGACGTAATCGGATGTGATGATATAGTCCGTTTGGCGGTGGTCTCATGGCAGATTTTTACCTTTTTTGACGATAGCTTCAGCTTTGCTGTCCTGGTTGGCAGGCTACTATCATGCACGCCACAATCTGGTACCTCAGCACCAGGCACCTCACTGCCGAGAATGTATTTGTTTGTTGCTCTGCCAATCTGACCATCCATAGTCAATCTCCTTTTTTACTGCTGTCAGCATTACTGCATTGAAGTTGTTTAGGCGTTTGACCTTAAAATAGGATGGAAGTTCAGTTTTGATAATTAGCCGTGACCATCGATGGAAATCACCGGTCACGAAAAACTTATCGTGACCAGACAATGATCAGGTATCCAATGACTCAAAAAGCGAATTCAAATTCACGCTGTTGCAAAACTCTTCGGCAATTTTTGTCAGTTCATCGGACTTGAGCACCAGAGCGTTATCGGCGTAGAGTGCCTGTCTTAAAAAAGCATCATGACCACATTCCTGAAACCAGCAAGAACTATCAATTGAAGACATCATGGCATACAGCTGCTCCACTGAGGATGGATCATGAGCGCCATAGCTGTCAGTGAGTTCAACTTCAGACCTGATGGTAGCATCGGACCAACAATACGTTAAGCAACCGCCTTTCGAGTGCGTCATTTCATACAGGTAATGACAGAATGCCTGCTGAAGCGCTAGCCTCTGTTTGTCTCTCAAAGCATTTAAAAGCTGCTTACCAGTGGCTGATTGCAATGGTGTTCATACTGCAAGAAATTGACTTAACCCAGCCTTCGGTTATCCGCTTTGTCCTTGAAGCCATGGAATTGGGGTGGCTGGAACCAGTGTCGAACCCCATTATGAAACCCGATAAACATCATCACCTATTGGTGCGTCTCAAAGGCGTCGATGAGCTGAAGGTTAAAGCCGCTGATTGCCTGAAAAACTGGTATAAGAAAGTATTTTCCAGGAAAAAAAATAGTTATGTGTGTCGGTTGGTCTATAGAAAATTTCAAGAAGGAGGTGGTACCTTATTCGTCACTCATTGTCATAATGGGTTTTCGCAATTCTTTGAA
>NZ_JAHHPN010000212.1:0-6634 GCF_024606325.1 Endozoicomonas sp. ONNA1 | reverse complement strand
CGGGTTTCCATCTGTTTGCCACCATCAACCCGCCTGAGTACAGCGGGCGAAAACCCTTATCACCGGCGCTGAAAGGGCGTTTTCGACATTTGCCCATCCGGCAGTACAACCGGGTGGAATTACAGACCATTGCCGGGAAAGTGTTGCCAGAGTCCTCAGAAGGGAAACTCGTCGCTAAAAAGGTGACGGAAAAACATTGTCGTTTAAGGGCTTACCTGCAACGCAAAAACCTGCCGCTGCAGCCGACCAGTCTTGATTTACAGAATATCGCCAGGGCTATCACCAGAGGTGGCGATTTTAGCGAAAAAGCCGTTCATCAATGCCTTAATCAGCACTACCGGCTTTATCTGATGGCCGCCAATATATCGCTGGAGGAACTGCAGGAGTCTTCGGCTCTTGCCATAGGGAAAAGTGAATTTGATTCCGGACTTTGCCGTTGGCTCAATCAAACGGTATCGAACATTGATCGTCCGTGGTTGGTACGAAGCAGTCATCTCAACAGTGTTGATGAAAAAAAACATGAAATCCGTGTTAACACTCAGTTGGATGAAAAGGAAGCCAGAACGGAAATCATCAAGAGCGTGGCTCAGGCAAAGTGGCAGTCATCGGGCCTTCCCCTGAAGCCTTATGACTCCGACGATCTACTCACTCAGGCACTTTACCGACACTGGCAGAAAAGCTGGTTTAATCGTGAGTTTGGCCAGACGGGTTTGAAGGCTGATAGCGTATTTTCCCTCACGACAGAACAAACACTGACGCTGGGCTTATCTGCTCACCAGCCTTATCTTCGTGAGGCTGACAGGCGGATAAGTGAATGGATAGACCATGGCGTAAAACGCTGGTCCGTGTTCTGGCATCAGATCAGTGATCTGCCGAAGCATCTGGTAGACGATTTTATTAACGAAACAACACAAGACATGCCAAAAGTCCGGGAGAAACAAGCGCCAGCGTTGGCTCATAGCAAGAACCCTGAGCCAGAACCTGTTCACAAGGCGTTGACTATTGACGATGATAAGGCGCCCGAAAAATACGATTCGAAAGAGCACGAGAAAGAGGCTCCGGTATTGGATCGGACAACGGACTATGAGAACGAGAGTGAGCCACAGATTAGCGAGTATATAATTTTTAAGAGTGAGGACTATTTTCCCGGTATGTATCGGTGGTGGGCAAAGGATATTTTTGTGTCTGATAAGGGTGATATTAAATGGATCGATATTAATGATCGACACATGCAGGGGGCTGAAGTCCTCATACCGAACCGGTTACCAGAATCTGACCAGGAAGTGATATTAGCCAGAGATCAAACGCTGGCGACCTTTGACTGGTCATCGGACAATGGTCGATATGCGTTGCCCAGCCTGACGCCTGATGACCGTATCGTGGCTCTGCGCATAAAACCAGAACTGCCATTTACCCTGTTCAGGGATCGATATACAGGGCTTCACACAATCACTGTTGCAGAGGCCAAAGCCAACCAGATTATTAAATTTGCTTATGTCGTAGAACACAGAAAAGCGGGCAAAATAACACTGGCTGAAAAAGTCCGACCAGCACAATCAACACGTTTTGACGTCCGCTGTTCAGAAGGTATAAAAACAGTACTGAACGGAGTGTTTACTCGCATTGACCTGCAACCATCTGAAGTACGGGTACCTTTGCAGAGAATAAAAAACGCTAAAAACACCAGGCAACGCATTGAGGCGATCAGGGACTTTTGTCAAGCGTTTTCCGGTGTTGCTATGCCAGCAGAGCGCGATAAAAATTTCTTTCATTTCCTGGTAACACAGCGGCAGGGGAGCTGTCGTCATCGTGTGCCTGTTTTTGTTGCTCTTTGCCGTTATTTCGGGATTCCATGTCGGCAAATTCTTAACCGTTATCACACTTTTGCAGAGTGTTCTCTGGATAGAGGCCATACCTGGAAGCCAGTGGATTTGGGTGGGGCGCCTGTCAAGAAAACAAACATCCTGCCTGACTTCCAGCCCACCAGGCGGGTCGGTGGTTCTGGCTCTGAGTCAAAGAAGATCAGGGATCTCCTGGAAGGTGCTGATTTAGCACAACAGGAAGCTATGGCTAACGCCTTGGGGATGAGCCTGGAGGCGCTGAAAAAAGCCCTTGAGACAAATACTGCATTGCCAGAAACCGATCTGACACCTTTCAGAATGGTTGAGAGACTTTGGCAGAAAAAAGATTTGGCCAGTTTTTCCATGGGCGTCTCAATGTTAGAGTCGCTGGAGATACAATCATCGGACTGTGCCGAGCAAGCATTGATTGGTGATTTATATGATAAAAATGCCCGAAAACGTAATCTGCTGTCGGACGCCGTAAAACAAATATTGTTCGACAGTGATGAAGATCAGGCCACAGCTCAACTCAAATTACTCTATTCAAAAATGATTGTTCACGGCGGAGGATCCCCGCACGAGTGGTTGAACTCAATAGTGAAAATACTGAATGGCAGTAACTTAAGCAAATGTTCAGTTATTCAATTTGCCGGTGAAGCCCTGAAATCGGGTTGGCTGAATCCATTGCCGGAAGGAGACTTCCAGAGTCAGAGAAAGGAGAAAGTTGAACATCATAAGCTGTTGTTGTGTCTGGAAAGCGTCGATGAACTGAAAGTTGATGCCAGCCGTTGTCTGAAACAGTGGTACAAGGAATCATTGGCCGGGGAAAAAAATAATCGCCTATGGCAGAACTATTACAAGGGCTTCCAAACGATGAAAACGTATGCCTCGCTCGTTACTCATAGTCATGATGGGGTTTCGCCATTCCTTCAAGGTAAAATTGCCAGCTTATCTCTACAAAAATACTGGACGGACGAACCTGAAGGCATTCCGAATATAGAACGAATGTTGGTACATGATCCCGCGTTTGAGCAGTCAAGCCCGGTCAAGGCGGACCACCGTCCAGTGATTATCATGGGGCATCCATACTGGGACGACACCGTGATAAATGAAAAGGTCGAAGCCCTGTTACAACGAATTATTGCAAACAGACCGGACGACCTGAAGCCGCTTTTTGAAAAAATCAATCAATATGAGCAGATGAAAAAACAATTTGATCATGAAATGAAAGCACTGAACAAAGCACATGATAATAGCGATTACAGACACCCCGTGTCTCTTGATGAGCGATATCGAAGTGAAAAAAGTGAATATAAGAAAAAACGGCTTGAGATTGAAAACAGGTACAGCACTACTCTGGAGCGCCTCAAACCGTCTGATGAGGAGCGTAGACTGGAGAGTGATTTAAAAAACAAATGCACTCAAGCGATTCAGCAGGCCTTCAGTTATTACCTGTATAGATTGGCAAACTCGAAAGGCGGATGCTTAAAGTATTGTTGGGCTGATGCTGCCATCGGGGCAAATAATAAGAAAAGAGAGTACCATGGCGCTCACAGTCCATCCTCACCAAGAGAGCTGTATGCCATGATGACTCTCATTGATAGCTCTTCCCGGTTCCAAAAGACGGTTGAAGATGCTTACTTGCGGCAAGCACACAATCTCAGCAACGCTCTGGTACTGAAAACCAATGAACTGACAATCATTGCCGGAGAGTTTTTGAACAGCGTGAATTTGAATTCGCTTTGTGAGTCACTGGATAACTGACCATCGTCTGGTCACGATGAGTTTTTCCAGATCGCTGATTTCCTTCAATCGTTACCTGAGGAGTAAATACCTGACTTATTGGTACATTTCTTAACACCAGGATTCTTCCTTCTTTCTTATACACTTTTATGGCTGAAGTTGTGGCAGCAAAGGTGGCACTTACCATGATTGTTATTGCTGCAATACGTCTGGAATATGTTCTCATATAAATACTAGTTATATTCTTTGCCTACAAGTAAGTATCAGTTTTAGCATAATCGAGTCGTTCCAGATTACGACCCTGCGGTGAATCATATGAAACAGGCGATAAATTGATGTCAGATTCCCGAGCACGAAATCAACATTCACATCCAAATTATCTGATCGAACTTCAGTCAGTTCTGAAAATACGTCGAATGTTTCATATATGGCGCCCTTAATATACAGTCGTTTATTGTGAACTCGTGCTCAACAGTGAACCAAAAAAATTACCTCAAAATCAGTTAAATATGAGTTTTTTGTCTAGTATTCCTATGCTACATCCCTAATAGAAGTTCAGTTTTTCACTATGAAGAATATGTCTTGTGTTTTTATTTTGGCCATCATCCTTTTTTCGGTCGACAGTCAGGCTGTAATTCCTTTCGCTTCATCATTGGTCTCTGGCAATGATGCCGATGCGATTTTTTCCTCTTTTTTACCTGATCCCGTTCGTCTACCCAAGTCCGGGATTGTTCCACTACTGCTGTTACAGAAGGGGAAAAAAAGTTCGATAATCAGTTTACCTGTCTCTGAAGGGGGAGGGCTACAACCAGATAAAGGAGCTGTGTTTACTGGCTATCCATTCGAATTAAACCGTTATGGCAACGAAAACAAGGAACAATCTAAAACCGACGGTAAATCTCCACCACCGCAGCAAAAGCGACAAAGTAAAAAACAAATGACTAAAGGGCAAAGTAGTTCTGACTCTTCAGGTTCATCAGACTCCGGGGCAGCGTCAGCATCGGCTTCCGGAAACAATGAGAGTCATGCCAGGCACCTTGAAAAACTGAAAGAAATACTTAAGGCTGCTGAAAAGTCATTGAAAACGATGGATCAGAAAAACAACATTGATGACTTTTATGCAGAATTGAAAGCATTGTATAGGGAAAACCCCGATATTTTAGCAGAGAAAGGTTATCTGGAGAGCGCAGAATACCGTTGGCAGGGGGTTCTTAGTCTCCTCAAGCTTTATTTTCCCGAAAAGCTGGAAGAAGGTGAAATGACCCATGTTTTAATTAAACATCCCGGGTTTAAGAAATTGCCAGCAAATTTAATCAGAATATTTGCCAAAGCAGTGCTTCCTCAGCTTGATTTGCCTGAAGAGCTGCCCAACTACGAGTTAGTTGACAGACTTCTGGATGCCGCTAATTCGAATATTTTAAGGCTTATGCATACTTATCTTGGTATACAACAGTGTCTTCGCCAGTTGGTTGCGTTATTTATAACGCAACTGCCATTAATGGCAACAGAAGAGCCAAAAAACTATATTTTTCAGGATACAACAGGTCACGTTAATGTTTTTTCTATCAGGAGAAATAGCAAAGGGCATTATCGGTTTTTTTTTGTTGATAGTCTGAGCGCTTTTAAGCGCTACAAAAAAGAACAACTTTATTCGCCCCTGTCGCATTTTGTCGGTTTAGCGATAACACTGGCGATAAAATATCACGACTTTACTGATTCCCGGTTTTTCTTTCTGCCTGGTCGTCAAGCCAGTGGCGTTGGCTGTGAGTCGTTCGCGTTGCACGATCTGGTAACATTGCTGGAATCCCCCATGTTGGCTCGTAACGGTTATTATGTGGACAAAGAACCCCTCACTAAAGACAATATGTTGGAGTTTTTTTTGCAGACAATTTATTTAGGGGACGAACAACTGGGACGATTGTTAATCAATGGGGAAAGTAAGGACTTTATCGAGACAGTAGACAAACCTGTCATTGATAAGCATAAACTGGACTCCATGATTCTTATGGCACTCCAAACCTGGCAGAAAGCGGGGTTGGAACCAGATTTGGTTAAATTGTACCAGTTGCGTCAGTTTCCTCTGAGGTTTGCATATCTGACCCAGGGACAGCTGAATCTGAAACGTTTGCTGGAGAGATTTTCTGAAGAACGCCAAAAAGAGGTGAACCAGGTAATTGATGAAACCCGTGGCTTGTTAACCCTCAATGATGGAATCTGCCATACCGTGAACCTGGCTGCTACTCTGCAGTGGATGAAATTGAATATTGATTTGCTGGATATAAACCGTCCCGGGCAGGAAAAATAAATCTGCTCCGCTGCTATCCAGCTGGTCTACGAGAGCTTACGGACCAGAATAATCATTCTAATTTAGCCCTACAATGAACGACCTCAGTAGCTGAGCAAGATATTTATTGCTCCACCCAGCCTTTTTACGCTTCGTTTTGATACTCCTTTTGCTGGAAGATACATAGGATAGATACATAGGATACATAGTACATAGAGTACATAGAGAGTACATAGAGGGTACATAGGACATCCATATAGGATACATAGGAATACATAGTACATAGGGTACATAGTAGAGTACATAGAGGTACATAGTAGAGTACATAGAGGTACATAGTAGGACATCCATATAATGAAAGAGGGTACATAGTAGGACATCCATATAATGAAAGAAAAACGAAAGAGAGAAAAACAGAGAAAAACAAAAGGAAAAATAGGATAGAGAAAATAGAAAAAAATAGAAAAAAATAGAAAAAAATAGAAAAATAGGACATCCACACACAAATAGAAAAAATAAGACATCCATATAAAACACGGCCCATAATCCACGAGCCCAATAGCCCATCAAACTCTGACAGCCACTCAAAATAATCGTTCGTCATAACAAACAACAAGTGAATCACTCAAAATGGGAAAAGTCAGAAACAGCAAAGCTCCCCATATAACAGGAGAAACAAATAACAATAGAAAAGTCGGGCAATCAGCTTACGCCATGAAATAAACGACTACAGATAAACAACCCCTGTACCCATTGCTGCCCCGCT
>NZ_JAHHPN010000211.1:0-15952 GCF_024606325.1 Endozoicomonas sp. ONNA1 | reverse complement strand
AACCAGCGCAATAAGGTCAATACGGGATTGATGCCAGCCAAGAGAGGTTTTAAGATGCTTTGCCAGTGAATGGGGGGTGTTGCACGAAAGGTGACTGCTTGAGGTAATGGGCTTGCAGAATGCCTGCTGTCGGCCACCTATGCACCCTTTGATATCAAGCTTTGTCTCGAAATTATCCCCTTCAGAGCTCTGATTTTTGACAAAAGGCTTTTGACAGAAAACATTCTCATTTTCTTGATCTATCTTTCCCTTCTGTTAACCAGAATACAAGGATAGAATTATTGAGCACTCACTCTTTGCAACACTAATGTTGCTGCTATTGTCGCTTTCTGTCATCTGCCAGGGTGAAACGTTGACAGAACGTATTTTTGTTGAGATTCAACAAAATTCAAACCGGAGCTTCACTATAAAGCGTGACCAGCGAAAATTGTCTGGCAACCCATCACACATTACCGACACAGGGGGCTGTGCAGGAACAGATTTCCTGCCTGATGAAAAACGACAGAAATCGTATGATTACGGAGCAAAAATGCCCCTTATTGAGTCGATTTCGTGGCAGTTGCTATACGCTACTAATCTACTCGTTGGTTTCGAACTGATCCTGAGCACCATAGATACCCCTTTAAGCTCTAACCCACACTCAGGGATGCTCGCAGAAGTGGTTGTCAGTGTCGGTTGGCTTTTAAAATGCTATTGGAACCCTTATTCACGGCTGTTTAGCCCAATTCAATACCAAGTTGAACAACAAGAGTCGAGTCAGGATCGCCTATTTGCCACCATCACTGTCATGTTTGGCTCTGGATGTAACCAACAATCATATCAGCCAACAAAATCATCCAGTCAGCAAGCTCCGCAAAGAAGTACATACCCTTCAGGCTATTTCGCTAGCCTCCTGCATTCTGACTATGAGGACGGTAACGAAGACCCTCAACAACACCCACATACTTTGGGTTTGAATTGTTTCGTCCATCCCTGTCATGGTACCTGTCAACTCCGACCATCATCTGATAACACAGAGCCCTCTGAATGGCCGATGAATTTCGCAGGAAGCTCATGCCTCCATTTGGCCACTGGGTACTGCTTCAGTTGCGTGGGGCATTTGGATCCTTTACAGGTTACGCACCCCCAACAAACCCTGCCTTTCGAAATACGGGATGATATTCTTGCCATTAAACGCCAATACGATTTTGGTCAACGATTTCCGCCACAGGCGCATGGTACTGATGACAACCCAGCCAATAATGGCAACCCTCA
Source organism: Endozoicomonas sp. ONNA1 (assembly GCF_024606325.1). Lineage (NCBI taxonomy): Bacteria > Pseudomonadati > Pseudomonadota > Gammaproteobacteria > Oceanospirillales > Endozoicomonadaceae > Endozoicomonas > Endozoicomonas sp. ONNA1. Next base: position 14,698 of record NZ_JAHHPN010000211.1, on the reverse strand, counting down.
AGGCGGGGTCGCTTTAGACTCAATGAGTGCAGGGGTAGTCTCTAAAGGGCAACGAACCTGTGTCGAGATCGTGATAGGTGAGGATGGCCGGCAGCGGCCATGCGGAAGGATTTGGAAAAGTTCCAGAGCCCTGTCGGATCACAAAAGAAGAGACCACAGTGGGCAACAAACCTGTGACGTGCCCCTGATCGGTCAGGATGGCCAGCCGCGGCCATGCGGAAGTATCTGCAGAGGTTCTAAAGCCCTGTCGGAACATAAAAGAAGAGACCACAGTGGGCAACAAACCTGTATCGTGACCGTGATCGGTGAGGATGGCCACCGGCAGCGATGCGGAAAAGTCTTGAGAAGTGCTATATCTCTTACGGCTCACAAAAGCTCATACCACAGCGGGCAAAAAACCTGTGACATGACGGTGGTCGGGGAGGATGGCCAGCTGCACAAATGCGGGATGCTCTGCATAAATGCCAGAAATCTGGCGAGTCACAAAAGAGTTGCTCACACTGGGCAAAAAACCTGTGGCATAACTGTCGTTGGGAAGGATGGCCAGCCGCGGCCATGCGGGATGCTCTGCAAGAATGCCAGAGACCTGTCGTATCACAGGAGAAAAATACACAGCGGGCCAAAAACCTGTGATATGCCCCTGGTCAGCGAGGATGGTCAGCAGCGGCCATGCGGGTTGGTCTGCAAAAGTGCCCCGGCCCTGACGGATCACAAAAAAAGAGACCACACCGGACAACAAACCTGCAACATGACCGTGGTCGGGGAGAACGGCCAACTTCAACGATGCGGTCAGCTCTGCGACAATGCCAGAGCCCTGTTGAATCACAAAAAAAAACATCGAAAAAGCAAGTTTGTTGATGTGGACCAGAATGGAGGCCTCTTTTCTAAATGACAGACAAATAGATATATGCTCTTGATCTATCCTTTCTCTCTGTAAAACACAATGCAAGGATGGATTTATTAAAAACTCTCTCTTTACGGCACTGCTGTTGTTGCTACTGTTGCTACTGTTGCTACTGTTGCTACTGTTGCTACTGTTGCTACTAAAGCTGTTGTCTGTCGTCTGTCAGGCCGAGCCGTTGACAGAACGTTTTGTTGTCGAGCTTGAACAGAATGCAGTTTTTACAAACCAGAGCTTTTCTGTAAAGGATTACCAGCATAAATGGCCGGACAGCCCGTCAGACATTACCGATACAAACGGCTATGCAAGATCAGATTTACCGCTTGACGAAAAACGACACAAACTTGTCGGTTACGGGGTAAAAACCACCCTTATTGAATCAATTTCATGGCAATGGCTTTGCGCTACTCATCTGCTGGTTCGTTACAAACTGATCTTGACCACCAAAGACTCTCCTCTGTTTTACACCCCTTATTCATGGGTGCCTGTAGAAGATGTTTGGGTGTGAATTGTTTCATCCACCCCTGTTACGGCGTTTGCCAATTCCGATCATCATCTGATGGCAGAGAGCCCGCTCGATCGCAGCTGGATTCCCTGGAAAATTTGACAAGCCACACAGAAGCTATCACCGGACAAAGCTCACGCACCGATTTGGTCAATAGACACGGCCATAGCTACAAAAGTCATTCTGATACTATGCAGAATATATATTCCAATGAAACGTCGCTTTTCGAAATGTCGTTTACCCTGTCCACACCCCCACCAAGAACCTCAGAAACAGAGCAAACAACAGAATCATTCCAATTGGACCAGACCCAGACTAAGATGTTATTGTCGTCTAACAACAGCGTAAAGCACCATGGTCAACATACCTGTGACGTGACCGTCTTCGGGGAGGATAGTCAACCGCGACTCTGCGAGACAGTCTGCAAGAATGCCAGAGTCCTGTCGGATCACAAAAGAAGATTCCACACCGCACAACAGACCTGTGACGAGATGGTATTCGAAGAAGATTGCCAGCAGCGCCCGTGCGGAAAGACGTGCAAGAATATTCGATCTCTTTCGGTTCACAAAAGCAAATACCACACCGGTCAGGCAACCTGTAACGAAATCTTGGCCGAAGAGGATCGCCGACCGCGGAGATGCGGGACGATTTGCAAGAGTGCTAAAGCCCTGACGGAGCATAGAAGCATGCATCGAAAGCGCAAGCGCGTTCAGGTGCACTTCTCCCAATGAACACTAGTTGCCCTCTTCTGCCTGCTCCCTCTCTCCACTGTCGAGCTCAGATGCCAGCCGATAATCATCCCGTCCGCTTTTCTTGGCCACATACATGGCCTGATCAGCAGCCTTGAGCAGAGCTTCGGCATCAGTGCCGGTATCTTCTGATGTCGCAATTCCGATACTGGTGCCTACGTGTCTGGCTTCGCCATTCAGATCGTGGGGTTCACGGATTGTGGTGAGAATCTTCTCAGCAATCAGTTTGGCGTCCGATGCTTCCGCCACATCATCCAGAATGATGGCAAACTCATCCCCCCCTAACCTGGCAACCAGGTCACCTTCACGCACACATTCCTGCAACCTTTGTGACACACTTCTCAGCAGAAGATCTCCGGCATCGTGCCCAAGGGTATCGTTAATTTCCTTGAAGTGATCCAGATCAAGGTACATGACAGCAGTGCTCTTATTCCGCCTCTGACTCCTGGCTAATGAAGCACCCAGAAACTCTTTGAACAGTGTCCGATTAGCCAGCCCTGTCAAACTGTCGTACTTCGCCATCAGCAACAACTGATTTTCCAGCTTCTTGCGCTCGGTAATGTCTTGAAACAATAAAACGCAACCCTGCACTTCCTGCCTGTCATTAACAATAGCCGCCATATTGTATTCAGCATCAAAGTGGCTTCCGGAAAGTGTCCAAAGTTGTCTATCTGATGTATGAAAGACACCTCCAGCGACCATCGTATTCTCAAGTATTTCTGACTCTTGCCACTTTTCCAGAGCCTCTTCCCCTTTAGCGTCGTATACAAACTGACTGATGTGTTTTCCCAACAGATTTTCTTCTGTTCCTCCAAGCATGGCGCAGGCGGTTGGATTGATGAACGAAATCTTGCCATCGGGATCAAGACCGGCGATGCCTTCACCGGCATTATCCAGCAACAACTTATTCTTTCGGCTGATCCAGCGAAGCTCCCTTGAGACTTGCTCTAGCTCAATCCGCTGTTCTTCCAGCTGCAGAAACACCTTAACCTTGCCCAACAAGATATCCGGATTGATGGGTTTTGGCAGATAATCAACCGCACCCGCCTGATAGCCTTTACTGATGTAGGACTGATCCTTGTTTATGGCGGTGACAAAAATGATAGGAATATTGGCTGTCTGCTTGTTGCTGTGCAGCAAAGTCGCCGTCTCAAAACCGTCCATGCCCGGCATCTGCACATCCAGAAGGATCACCGCAAAATGGTGATGAAGCACTTCTGATAAAGCCGCTTCACCAGAGTCCACTTTATGTATTTCGGCTCCCAACGGCTTGAGAAGCTTGTTCATGGCCAGCAGATTCTCAGGACGATCATCCACGACCAGAATTTTGACTTTCGGCTTGTCATCCATGACCGCCCTCCTGACTCATTCATGTCTCAGGTTTGAAATTCTTGGATTTTAAGCAGACAGCCATATCACTCAAGTCCAGCACATGGTCCACACAACCGGTTGCAATGGCTGATTTGGGCATTGTCGGCACCTCGGCTGTTTCGGGATTCTGGACAATGGTTAATCCGCCTGCCTGTTTAACAGCCCTGACACCCTCTGCCCCATCTTTATTGGCGCCCGTTAACAGGACACCCACCACTTGTGTACCAAAAACATCGGCAGCAGATTGAAAGAGGACATCCACCGAAGGTCTGGAATGGCAGACCGGGGCATCAATGCTCAGGCTCAGGGTTTCCCTATCTTCAACCTGCAAGTGGTAACCACCAGGAGCCAGGTAAACATGATTGTCGACCATCTTCTGCTTGTCATAAGCAATACTGACCGGCAGTGGTGATGTTTTCCCCAGAAATTTTGATAAGCCTTCTTCATCACCGGACGCCAGGTGTTTGGTAATAATAACGGGATACGAAAAACAGCTTCCCAGTTCCAGAAGCAGGGATTCCAGTGCTGAAAGCCCTCCGGCTGAGGCTCCTATCACCAATACCCCGTCGCTCATCAATTACCCTTTCTGTAGATGCGCTGGTCCCGATCAGTGACTTCCAGCTGATTACCGATTGAACTGAAGAGAATATTTTCCCGCTTGCCAACACAGAGCACACCTCTGGAACAGAGACTGTCAAATAGCAGTTGCAACACCCGATCCTGTAGCTCCTGATTGAAATAAATGAGTACATTTCGACAAAGAATCAGGTTCATTTCCCCGAATACACCATCCGTCACCAGATTATGATTAGCAAAGGTAATATGATCAGCCAGTCGTCCATTGAACTTCACGGAGTCATATCCTCTGTGAAAGTAGTCTGATAACTCTTTCTTGCCTCCTGTCTTGCGGTAGTTCTCCTCATAAAGAGCCATCTCGGCTTCCGGATAGATACCGCTTTTGGCATGACGCAATGCCTGATCGTTAAAGTCTGTGGCATAGATCTGACAGCGATCCAGCAGACCCTCTTCATCGAGAAGAATAGCCATGGAGTAGGCTTCCTGACCACTGGCGCAGCCCGCATGCCAGATTTTGATAAACGGATAGGTTTTCAGAATCGGGACTATGTTCTCCCGAAGAGACTTGAAGAAATCCGGGTTCCTGAACATCTCTGTCACAACCACCGACATATCTTTAACAAAAACAGCGAAAGCAGACTCGTCATGAAGAAACAATGGAATCAAGTCACTGATGTGCTGAACGCCCGACATCTTCATGTGTCTTTTGACACGGCGGATTAAAGATGCTCTGGCATAGCTGCCAAACTGGTAACCATACTTTTCCTGAACAGCACTCAGAAGTAGCTTCAGTTCAAAATCCTGATACGAATCCCCGGGTTCTGTCATTTGAATAACCAGACCTTCATCATTTCAACCAGTTTGTCGATCTCCACCGGCTTGGTCATATAGTCATTGGCGCCCGCTTCTATACACTTTGCCTTATCATCGGACATGGCCTTGGCTGTCAGTGCAATGACAGGCATACTCTTAAACCGGTCAACTTCACGCATTTTGGTCATGGCTTCATAGCCGTCCATCACCGGCATCATGATGTCCATCAGCACCAGCTCAATACCCTCTTCTTCATCGAGCTTATCGAGGGCGTTTTGTCCATTATCAGCAATGACCACTTCCAACCCAATTCCCTGCAAGCCCTTGGATAATGCAAAGGTGTTGCGAAGATCATCATCCACCAGCAGAATTTTATGACCTTCAAGGGATTTGTTATTCACCGACTTAGCTGCAGGCCTTAATTCGGCAGGAGCCGACTTTTCGATCGAATGAATGAAAAGGCTGATCTCATCCATCACCCTCTCGGAAGCATAATCCCCCTTCATAACCAGAGCACGGGTATATTTCTGCAGCTCTTTCTGGTCTTCTGCCGACAACTTCTTATCGGTATGAATGATGATCGATGGCATGTTGTCGCCCATCTTTTCCTGAAGCTTCTGTAAAAACGCCAGTCCACTGCTGTCTGGTAAATCGACATCCATCACCAGACACTGCCAGTGATTCTCTGACATTGACTGTTCGGCTTCTTCAGCGGATGAAGCCTCGGCGATATTCATCCCTTTTTCTCTCAGCATTTTCGCCAGGTGTGATCGACTCTCTGCATCAATGTCCAATAACAGAGCATGTTGGATATCTTTTGAGAGAGCCGTTTTAAGCGTGCTGAAAACCTTTTCCAGGTCACCTACCGACACCGGCTTGACCAGATAACCAACAGCCCCCTGTCGCTCTGACTCATCAGGATCACGTCCCGAAACGATGTGAACCGGTATGTCTTTTGTCATAGCATTCTTCTGCAACTGCCTGAGCACATCTTCACCATCCATATCTGGCAGGCCAAGATCCAGAATAATGGCCATAGGCTGCTCTTCGATCGCCGTCTGAATCCCTTCCTTACCATTGGCGGCCACCAGACATTGATAACCATGACTGCCGGAAAGCTGTTTGACGATATCCGAGAAATGCTGATCATCTTCAATGATCAGAATATTCTTTCCAGCTGTGGACCTTTTCTTTTTGATCGGAGGCTTATCAGCCACAGGAGCCGAGTCAGCTTTAGCTTTTTTTTCAGCAGGAGCGGAAGCGGCTTTTTGATAACCGTCACTGGTAGCGGGTGAATAACTGTCAGCCGTGACTTTTGCGCCATCAATTGAGCAAACGGCATTATCAGGCAGATAAACCGTAAACGTTGTTCCTTCTCCTTCGGCACTCTCTATGCCGATATGACCACCCAACATAGAAGTCAGTTCACGTGAGATTGCCAAACCTAACCCGGTTCCACCGTACTTTCTGCTGGTTGAACCATCCGCCTGCTGGAATGCCTCAAAGATGGCATCCTGCTTTTCTTCCGGAATGCCTATCCCGGTATCCCTGACTGCAAAGGCAACATAGGTTTCGTAGCCATGACCTGCCTTACGGGTTGAGTTGAATACCCGGATATAGACGCCCCCCTGTTCCGTAAACTTAAAGGCATTAGACAGGAAGTTTTTGATAACCTGCATAACCCTTTGGCTATCGGTGAGAATAACTCTGGTCGTCCCGGGATCTATATCCACAGAGAAATCCAGTCCCTTGTTTTCAGCCAGAGGTTTGAACAAAGTCCGCATACTGGAGCACAGCTCTTCAATATCCATATCTTCCAGATTGACACTCATCTTGCCGGCTTCAACCTTGGACAGATCAAGAATATCATTGATCAAATCGAGAAGTTCCTTCCCACCGCTGTAGATCACTTGTGCGGATTCAATCTGGTCTTCGTTAAGGTTACCTTCATCGTTATCTGCCAACATCTGTGCCAGAAGGAGAAGTGAGTTCAAAGGCGTCCGTAATTCATGGGACATATTGGCCAGGAACTCAGACTTGTATTTACTGGCCTGTTCCAGCTCTTCTGCCTTCTCTTCCAGGGTTTTTCTTGAAAGCTCAATATCCAGATTTTTTCGTTCAATCTCAGCTTTCTGTTGCTGAAGAAGCTCGGTTTTTTCTTCCAGCTCAGCGTTAGACTTCTGCATCTCCTCACTCTGGGCTCTTAGCTCCTCCTGGGACTCTTCCAACACTCTGGCCCGGCTTTCCAATTCATCATTGACAGAACGCAGCTCTTCTTGCTGCTCTTTCATGGCCTCTGATTGCCGCGTGGTCTTTTCGAGCAGCTGATTGACACGGTTACGGTATTGGGCAGAATTAATACCGATAGCGACACTTTCCAGAGCATCTTCGAGAAAGCCCCTCTGTTCATGCGTCAGCTCCCTGATAAGGGCAAACTCCAGAACTCCCTTAACTTCTCCCTCATAAACAAGCGGTACGGTAATAATCACTTTGGGAGACGTATTGCCCAATCCCGATTCAATTTTGATGTAATCTTCGGGAATGCCGGTCAACTCAATGGCCTGCTTCTCCAAAGCCGCCTGACCTACCAGACCTTCCCCGATCTCAAAAATGTTTTTGTTCTGCTGGCGTTTTTGCCAGGCAAAAGATGCCATCAGCTGCAATCGCTTCTCATCATCCATGACATACATGGCACCTGTCTGCATATGCAGGTAGCGGGCAAGGTAGGAGACGATGTTCTTACAGACCTCTGATAGCTCCTGCTCTCCCCTCATGCAGTTATTCAAACCTGCCAGACCTTCCTGCTGCCAGCTCTTGCGATCGTTATCACTGATAACATTTCTCAACTTCTCCGTCATCTCAGAGAAGCTGCGACTAAGGTCACTGATTTCATTGTGACCGCTGAGTACAGCACCCTGAGCATAATCACCCGACGCAACCCGATTAACCCAGGCAGTGATGGTTCTGATCGGTCTGACCAATCTTCGGGTAATGACCAGTGCAATCAGAATGACAATCAGGGCGGTAATCGCTGTGATATAGATCAGGCGATTTCTGAACTCAACAACAGAGACAAAGGCATCTTTCTGGCTCACTTCAGAGATAAGAGCCATAGTTGTGCCGGCGACCTCAATGGCATAAAAGGTTCCCAGAACACTCTCTTGATAGACATTGGTGTAGCTCTTGATATGAAAATGTTGATCGCCTTTATGACTGCCGGAGACATCTGAGTGAAGATCGAGTTCTCCACCAAAAAGTTCATTCAGCTCTGCATCGCTATCAAGACCGTGACTTTGATCATCCATGTTATGATCATGAAGTTCATGGAATACGCCATCGGTATCAACATGAGCCAACCAGTCCTGAGTCAGGATATTATCTGCCTTCAATATCATGGACTGGCTTGAATCCAGATCTGTACCGTAGCGAATGTAGCCATCATCACCAATAAGATAGGATTTCAGAACATCACTAAACTGGTTTTCGCTCTCAAAAATGTTTTGAACGTTATGAGCCAGTATCTGAACCGCCAGAAAGCCGATTGTTTCCTCTTTCTCATCCACCAGCGGCAGAATAAAGAAACTGACCTTCTGATCTCCAATGGGTGGATACGCAGTCACATCAGCATACTTGGGAACTACCTCTTTAAGGCTTTCACGGGCCGCTTTTGCAAGTGAGGTATTGGCAAGAGCCCCAATGAAAAGGTTTTTGCCCAGATCACTGTAGGCATTCACGGTATAAAGAATATTACCTTCAGTATCCCCCAAAATCAGATCGGAGTAATCGTAGTAACGTAAAAAGTCCACAAACTCACTGGAGTACTGATTCAGAATCTGATTATAACTGTCAGAATTAATGAACATTTCCGGTGATTTCTTAAGAGCCTTGCGACTCTCAATCAGATGTGACAGAAACTCCCGGGCCACTCCGGCCTTGATAAACAGGTTGGTGACTACCGAGTCAAAATAATCATTAATTTGCTGACTCAATAGCTGGTTGACAGTACTCAACTGTTCATAACGACTTTGAACGATGGTTTGTTTACCTTGACGGTATTCATTGAAACCAATCACCGTAATAGGTCCCAGCGACAAAACCATGAACCAGACAAAGAGTGTGACCGATAGACCATGCCTGAATTTTCTATCAGATGATTGTTGTGAATCCTGCATTTGTCTGGCCATCCCTGCCACTTAAATCCCAGTATGTAAGGTGTAATGCGCCTACCGCCAGAATTGCGAGACTTCAGCGGTTTATCCCTTATTGCATCGCCTATTTAAGGTAAAGTTTTAGAGCCGGTAAGCAGGAAAATAACACCGGTTATCCAATGGTGCTGGCAGAGCCTTGTCCCACATCACCGGAGGAAAAAGCCCTTTACCGCTGACGGAAGCAGTTTCCACAGATAAGAATACAGAATCGATTAAGAGCCCTTGTCCAAAAAAAAGCTTAAGATCTGATAATGGCTACGGCTCATACCCTGAAGATACAGGCCTCCAAAAGCAAGATATCGCTGCTGAAACAGTAAACAGTGCAATGCCCCGGCAAACCCGCTAGATTAGGTTAAATTCAGGCAATTAATCAGCACAGACAAAGCAGATTAAGGCTATGCAACTCAACCAGATCGTTTACAACCATTTTCATTGTTCTCATTCTAAAGAGTCAAGACTGGCCGTGATCGTGGGTACCAATGGTGCGGGTAAACCGCCTCAATGGAAGGTATCAAAGTTGCCTCGGGCACGTAGGGGCAGAAGCGCCCCGGATTCTGAATCGAATACTCCCTGTTCAACCTCGTCCGGAAAACGATCCAAACACCATTTTGCTTAACGAGTATCTTGATCTGGTTTACGCCGAAAAATGGCAGGAAGCAGAATAAAAGCGAAAAGCGTTGGACGCTATTTTTCAGGGGCAGGAACCGGCCCTGACCTAAGCTGACTTTTATATAAAAACCTTCAAATGGGGGCCCATATGAGACATCAAGCAATACAAATCATGGATACCGTGACAGAAGACGAGTACTTGAATTACGAAAGTACTTCAACGATTCGTCATGAATACTACAGTGGCTATGTGGTCGCTATGGCAGGCGACACGGCAAACCATAATAAGATCACTTTGAATCTGGCAACTCTTCTACATAGCAAACTGCCAGAAGGTTGTGAATTGTATTCATCGGATATGCGTTTAAAGGTCAAGGGACAGAAGGAAGTCAGTTACCGCTACCCTGACGTGTGGGTACGTTGTGGCAATGAATCATTGACCACTGAGACGACAGGTGAGGATGCCTGCCTGATCATTGAAGTTATGAGCCATGGAACCCGAACCGTCGATGAGACTTATAAAGTGACTGAGTATGCAGAAGCATTGAAACACTGCAATGGCGAGTATTTAATGGTCGATTCTGAGCGCCATTATGTGATATTGAAAGGCTGGGTAAATGGCAGGTTTATTACCAGGAGGAAGCTGACATCCATCGGATTGATTTATTTTGAATCTATAAAATCACAGTTTTCTGTCGAGGATATCTACCAGAAAATCCTGTTAAACTGAGCCCCATCCGGCATAAATCTGTGTTCATAATGTTGGCGTCAGATAAGCCGGTGGGTCTCACAACAGGCCCAAGCCAGATCGGAAAGATCGACTTCTCAGCCAATCAATGAATCATCTTGACCAACCATAACATGGTGCCGATCAGGCTGTATAAAGAGCAGGTTAAAAGGGCAATTTCCTGACGGGACAGTCGATCATTCGCAGCTTTCATAATGCTTACCTCGTACTTCATAATCGCTATTCAAACATTACACTTTCCAGTGTAGCGATCAGAGTCGGCGTCCAAATGGCTGGCAAAACATCAAAAACCTGATGCCCGCGGGTGTCGAGCCTGTTTTCGTCATTTGGGGGTCCATAAGCAGGAATAGATGAGCGGTCTTTTGATGATCCAGACTACCTGATTGGCTGTTTTTCGCCAGAAAAGCGTCAGGCTCCCAGATAAGCTTTCCGGACAGCATCATCCGCCAACAATTCATCACCGCCACCCTGTAACACGATACGACCGTTTTCCAGAACATAGCCCCGGTCTGCCAGTCTCAGAGCCTGGTTGGCATTCTGCTCCACCAGAAAAACCGTAACACCTTCTTCCCGGAGACGTTCGATAATTTCAAAAATCTGTTGGATAACAATCGGTGCCAGTCCGAGACTGGGCTCATCCAGTAACAGCAATTCCGGGCTGCTCATCAGGGCTCTTGCGATCGCCAGCATCTGTTGCTCTCCTCCGGACATAGTACCACCTCTCTGGTACAGCCGCTCTTTCAGACGGGGGAAGAGCTCCAGCACATGTTCATAGTTTTTCCGGAAAGGCTCACCATCGACAAAAAAACCGCCCATAGTCAGGTTTTCTTCAACAGACAATCTGGAGAAAATTCTTCGTCCTTCCGGGACAACAGCAATGCCTGAACGCATAATTTCGGAGGTAGGACGACCCGAGAACTCCTGACCCTTGTAGAGTATGGAACCCGATTCAGCTCGGGGTTCACCACAAATGGTCATCAGTAATGAAGACTTGCCAGCACCATTGGCGCCTATCAGAGTAACGATCTCACCTGCCGAGATATCCACACTGACGTCATCCAGAGCCTGGATCTTTCCATAGAAGGTAGACACGTTTCGAATGCTGAGAAGTGGTTCAGGTGCTGACATACTGCTACTGCCCTTTATTTATTCTGATTGTTATTTATTTTGACCGTTATTAAGAGTCATCGAAGATAACAGAAATACGTTTGCAAGACAGCCGGAAACTCACGGCTATCCCTCACCCAAATAAGCCCTGATCACCTCAGGGTTGTTGCGAATATCCTCCGGCACACCTGACGCCAGTGGACGTCCCTGATTGATGACATAAATCCGGTCAGAGATATCCATAACCAGCTTCATATCATGTTCAATCAATAACACAGTAACGCCATGATCCCGTCGCAGATCTGAAATCAGCTGATCCAGCTCTGCCGTCTCATTGGGATTGAGACCCGCTGCAGGTTCATCCAACATCAATAACTCGGGCTGAGTCACCATACAACGGGCAATCTCCAGTCTGCGTTGCTGTCCATAAGCCAGGTTACCCGCTTCACGATTGGCAAATTCGGTCAGACCCACTTTATCCAACCAGAACTCAGACCTCGCCATCGCTTTTTCTTCACTACGCCGATAGCCGGGGGTTTTAAACAATCCCGCCAACAACCCTGTATTCAGATGTCGGTGCTGAGCAACCAGAAGGTTTTCCAACACGGTCATGCCCTTAAACAGACGCACATTCTGGAAGGTTCTCACGATACCAAGCCGGGCTATTTTATAGCCCGGTACCTTCTCGATAGCCTGACCTTTATATTGAACAGAACCACCTGTCGCCTGATAAAAGCCCGTAAGGCAGTTAAAAACGGTCGTTTTGCCGGCACCATTGGGTCCAATCATGGAAACGATTTCACCCGGACGGATTTTCAGCGCCATCTGATCAACAGCCAGTAGTCCGCCAAAGCGCATACTCAGATCAGAAACGTCCAGTAAACATTCACTCATTCTGATTCCTCCATTTATACGCTTTCGGCCAATGATGCTGTCTTGACCGGACTGCCCGACTCAGACCTGCTCGATTTAGTCTTGATATGAGGCCGCTTCATGGGCATCAGCCCTTCAGGGCGCCATACCATCATACAGACCATCATTAACCCGAACATCAGCATCCGGTATTCTTGGAATTCACGGGCAAACTCAGGCAAAACGGTCATAATCACAGCGGCAAGAATGACACCGACCTGAGACCCCATTCCGCCCAGTACGACAATGGCCAGAATGATGGCGGACTCAATAAAGGTGAACGACTCTGGACTAATAAAACCTTGACGGGCAGCAAAGAAGGTGCCTGCAAAGCCGGCAAACGCAGCCCCTATGGTGAATGCAGACAGTTTGATGGCCGTAGGATTTAATCCCAGTGAACGACAGGCAATATCGTCTTCACGCAACGCTTCCCAGGCTCTGCCAATGGGCATTCTGAGCAGTCGATTGATCACAAAAAGCGTGGCAATCACCAGCAAAACCGCCAGTATGTACAGAAAAATCACCTTGTACTCACTGCTGTAATCAATGCCAAAGTATTCGTGGAAAGGAACATTCCCTTCTTCCTTCGCCCTGCGTCCAAATTCAAGACCAAAAAGAGTCGGTTTCGGAATCTGACTGATACCGTTGGGACCACCGGTTAATGTCGTCCAATTGTTGAGCAGGATTCGAATGATTTCACCAAAGCCCAGAGTCACAATGGCCAGATAATCACCCCGAAGCCTGAGCACCGGGAAACCCAGAATAAACCCAAAGAAAGCAGCCAGAAAACCGCCCAACACCAGACTGCTCCAGAAATCGAGGCCCAGATATTGATTCAATAAGGCATAACTGTAGGCACCGACGGCATAAAAGCCGACATAACCCAGGTCAAGAAGACCAGCCAGCCCCACCACAATGTTCAGACCCAGTCCCAGCATGACGTAAATCAGAGCCAGAGTTGCCAGATCCACAGCGCCCCTGGAAACAAAGAATGGCCAGATCATCAATCCTGCTACTGCAAAGCAGATTAAAAGAGTTTTAGCCTCTTTTTTCTCAGTTGCTTTGATCAGCTTTGCTGCATTAATAGATGGCAACTGTTGTTTTATTCCTGAAAGCCCCTGATCGATTGGCGCTCTGAATAACTGAAAGAAGAAAACAACAGCCACACCTGCTGCTATCCAGAAGAGGGAAGAAGGATCAGCTAATGAAACCTTCAGCCCAACACCCGAGGGCTCAAGACGAACCCCCATCATCAGGCTGGTTAAAACCAGCAAAACGACTGCCGAGAGCACTGCCGGAGTATAGCGTAATGATTTCATACTTTTTCAACCTCCGGCTTGCCCAGAATACCTGAGGGTCTGAACAGAAGAATCAGAACAAGAAGACTAAAGGCGACAACGTCCTTATATTCCGTACTGAAGTAACCCGCAGTGAAGGCCTCCGTGACGCCGAGAATCAAACCACCCAACACAGCTCCGGGTATACTTCCGATTCCTCCCAGCACGGCAGCAGTGAACGCTTTAAGACCTGCCATAAAACCGATGTGAGGATTGATTACCCCGTAATACATACCAAGCAATACACCCGCTACCGCGGCAAGAGCCGCTCCGATAACAAAAGTGATCGAAATAATCTGATGCGTGTTGATTCCCAGCAGCCCGGTCATTCCAAGATCTTCAGCACAGGCTCTGCAGGCCCGCCCCATTTTTGACCTGGAGATGAACAGAGTCAGAGCCGTCATGGCAATAAACGTCACCGCAAAGATGATTAACTGCATGTACGACACAGTTGCGTGAAAACCCTCTTCAGGACCAAAAGTCCAGCCACCACTGATCATGCCAGGCATAGCTATATCCCTTGACCCCTGGGCAAGACGGACATAGTTCTGCAGGAAAATAGACATACCAATGGCAGAAATAAGGGCAATCAGCCGGTTGCTGTTTCTCAAGGGCCGATAGGCAACCCTTTCAACAGCATAACCATAGGTACTGGTGATAATGATGCTGATGACAAAGGCGGAAACCAGCATCAGTGAAACACTGTCTATTCCCATCATCGCTAACGCGGCCAGTACCGCAAAAGCGATGTAACTGCCAATCATGTAGATCTCACCATGAGCAAAATTGATCATGCCAATAATGCCGTACACCATGGTATAACCGATAGCGATCAGAGCGTACGTACTACCTATCGTCAAAC
>NZ_JAHHPN010000210.1:0-1963 GCF_024606325.1 Endozoicomonas sp. ONNA1 | reverse complement strand
TGGATGTAGACCGGGTCATCCGGGTTTAAGTGCTTTTGCCATTGATCTGCTGTCAGATAATAGTGTTCAGATACTCCTGTGATTTTCAAAAAAATCCTGAACTGCTCCTCTGACCAGTTGCTGATTGCCATTGTTTCATCCTGTATTTTCAGCTGTGGCACGGGATAGCGATAGATCTGAACACCGTCATCCGGCACCTCAACCTCAAGCCACTGACCTTTAACGGTAAAAGACATCTCGTTGAGGTTCCGCATCAACACAGCGATATAACTCAGGGCGAGCTGTTCTCCTGATGGGATAAGTCCGGAGACGGGTACCTCAACGGTGTTGTTGCCGGTCGTTCGCATCCCGGAAAGAAAGTGGTTGGGGATATCTTGATCCCAGGGCAGAAGGCTATGGGTTTCCAGTAGCGCCTCAAAGATTAGCTGGATGCCTTCTTTGGTGATGTCATGGTTTTTTAGCCGAAGGCAGGCTTCAAGCAGCCGTTTTAACCATTGGGAAGAATGCTCTTTGCTGAGTTTATGCAGGGCGCCCAACGAGGGAAACAGGTCGAATACAGCCCGGGCACGGCTGGCATCCAGAAAACGCAGCTGATCATCCTTTGTTAAGTTTTTCAGGATTTCCCAGTAGAGCCTTTTCATATAGTCGTGTTTCAGCACCCCCGACAATAGTTGCAACTGGGCTGAGTACTGTTCCCACAGGCTTTTGTCCGGCAATGACTTCAGCCGCTTGGCGAAATAGACAAAACGCGATCTGTATTCATTGGCAGAAAACAGAACCATTGCCTTATTTAACACGTGCAAAGGCACGGCTTTAGTCGAATGATGCCACAAAAAATCCCGGTCTTGTCCACTGGCGTGAAGGAAACGTTCGACGCCTTTCCCTCCATAAGAAGAAAGAAGCCTTATCAATGATTCCAGCATCAGAAAAGCTTTGGTATTTTCATGGAATTGATGAAACTGTTTTAAAATCGCCCAGTTTAATAACCAGTCTGGCTTAAGGGTGGAAAGATAAAGAGCAACCGTTTTTATCTGGCGATTGGAATTATCATTCTCTTCATTCTCTGAATCGCTATTGTATTCGTCGTCCTCTTTACTATCTGAATCACTTTTATCTTCAGTAAGTTCTGTTAACAGCCACTGTTTTAGTTGTGTTTCCTGATGTTGCAGCGCTTCGATGTCAGGTAGCCCTTCTGCTGTCCAGAGCCTGGTCATAGTTTGCAGGAGTCGATGATTGAGCGCACCCCCGCAACTTGTCCAGACCATCATTTTTTTCAATCGCTCATGGCTGGGAACGCTTTTGCCATGATTCATGGACGAGAAGGCGTGGAACAGTTCCATATTGAACTCGCCATCCATCTCTTTCCATTCAGGCCAGTCCAGCACCTCTTTTACATCATCATGTTTGAGTATGCCGTGGCCATTATTGATGGAGGAGAAGGAGCGGAAGAGCTCAATATTGAACCTGCCATTCTTGTCTTTCCATTCCGGCCAATCCAGTACCTCTTTCACTTCCTCATGTTTAAGCATGCCCCTGTTGCAATTCATGGACGAGAAGGCGCGGAGCAGCTCAATGTTGAACTTGCCATCCTTGTCATTCCATTCAGGCCAGTCCAGCACCTCTTTTACTTCCTCATGTTTTGGCATGCCTTTACAGCTGTTCATCGATGAGAAAGCGCGGAACAGTTTTATACTGAACACACCATCCCTGTCTTTCCATTCTGGCCAGCTCAGCACCTCTTTCACTTGCTCATGTTTGGGCACGCCTTTGCCATGATTAATAGACGAGAAGGAGCGGAACAACTCCATAATGAACTCGCCATCCTTGTCTTTCCATTCCGGCCAGCCCGGCATTTCTTTCACTTCCTTATGTTTGGGCATGCCTTTGCCATTATTCATGGATGAGAAGGAGCGGAACAGCTCCATGCTGAACTCGCCATCCTTGTCTTTCCATTCCGGCCAGC
>NZ_JAHHPN010000209.1:0-2431 GCF_024606325.1 Endozoicomonas sp. ONNA1 | reverse complement strand
CTCACAAAAGAAAAGATCACACCTCAGAGCGAACCTGCCCAGAGTGCCAGAAGACTCAGCCAAACGCGAAAGCCTTTTCGGTTCACAGAAGGCAACACCGAAAACGAAAGCTTGATGATGCAAAGCCCAGTGATTGATGTCTGCTGGTCACAGGCTCAGGAGGGAAAGGCACTGTAAACGTTTGGGCATGATTTGAAGTGCAATGTTCACGTCCATCTGTCTATCACCTGCGGCGGGTTAACCGATGATAAAAAGACATGGAAGGAAATCTTCTTCAGCAAACAGGTCTTAATGCCCATGTGGCAGTACGAAGTCATCAACCTGCTTCGACTGCGCCATTAAAGACTCGCCCTTGGCAGGCTGGTTTCACTGACCCCAAATTTGTGAACTTTCATTCCCAAACCGGTTCTAACCTTTCAATCAGTTTTAAATGTCCTTTCTAACTGAGGATCAATAACGACTTTAGAGCATTGAAGGAGCAGGCATGCACTCTACAAGCAGCAATTCCAGCATTGACAGTTTATTCTCGCCAAAACCTGAGCAACCCCGACCGGAGGAAACACCAACAGGTGTTATTGCAGGCAGGGACGTCACTGCATCTTACAAAAATAAATCTTTGTTACTCGATTTGCCCGACTTACCAGAATCTATGATTATTCGCTATTTGGGTTTGCGGGAGATTACCCGATTAGCAAAGGTATGCAAATATCTTCGCGCTCTTGTTGAAAGTAACAGAGCTCTGGAAAGGGCATGGTATCGCCGGTTTCCTGCCCCACACCAATATCAACTGAAAACAATCTTTACGGCAAAAGATGATCAACAACTCAGTGATTGGTTGAGGCCATTTGCGAATACGGGCACTGTCAAGTCACTCGTAAAAAAACGAGATAACGCTTACTTCCCCGCACTGATCCTTTTCACCAAAAATAAACTGATGTCTCAATGTGAAGTATTGAACCTGGAGACAAAAACCGAAATTACCAATCATCACGGTATCCCCATAGCCACTTTAAGCGCCGATAGCCGCCACTTGGTGACCGTCGGTTTGAATAATGCAGTGAAAATCTGTGACCAGGAAACCGATGGAACATGGAAAGTAAAACCCACTATTAACCTGAATGGCCGTGTCTGTTCCGCCAGCTTCAGCTCCGATGGCCATCATTTGTTGATCGCCGGTGGAGATGACATGAACACTGCGAAAATCTATGGTCAGGAGGACGATGGATCATGGGCAGTAAAAGACACCATTACCCATGCTGGATTGGTTAAATCAGCCACCTTCAGCGCTGATGACCGCCATGTGTTGACCGCCAGTGATGATAGGGTGAGAATCTATGGCCAGACAGATGGATCATGGGAAGCAAAATACACTACCAGCCATCTTTCTCCGGTGATATCGGCCAGCTTCAGCGCTGATGGCCGTCGTGTTTTGAGCTTCAATAAAGACAGGACTTTCAGAGTCTGCGTTCAGACTGACGATGGATCATGGGAAGAAAAAACCACCATTAAATATAATCATGATCACTTGGTCAAGTATACCAGTTTAAGCTGCGATGGACGTCATTCGCTGATCTTAAACCTCAATAACTCTGCAAAAATCTATGGTGAGAGGGACGATGGATCATGGGAAGATAAAGCTACCATTACCCATGAGAAGATGATCCTCTCAAGCACCTTCAGCGACAACGGCCGTCACCTGGTAACCACTAGTGGAGATTGCAAGGCGAAAATTCTTAACTTGCAAGACGATGGTTCATGGAAAGAAGTAACCATAATTTCTCATCTTCATTCTATCTACTCAGCCGACTTCAGCCCCGATAGCCGCCATGTGGTGACTGCCAGTTTTGATGGAACAGCAAACATCTCTGGCCAGCAGGACAGTGGATTATGGTTAATAAAAGCCACTATTAAACACAAGGACATGATCACCTCGTTCAACTTCAGCGCCGATAGTCGCCATGTGGTGACTGCCAGTTATGATGGAACGGCAAACATCTATGGCCGGAATGGCGAGGGATCATGGGTAAAAAAAGCCACCATTGCCCACAAAGATTGCGTCCAATCAGCCACCTTCAGTGCCGATGGTTGTCTTGTGGTGACCGCCAGTGAAGACAAAACGGCGAAAATTTATGGTCTGGGAGACGATGGAACATGGGTAGAAAAAGCCACCATTCAACACAATGGTGCAATCACCTCAGCCACCTTCAGCGCCGATAGCCGGTACGTGTTGACCGTTAGTTATAACAAAGCAAGAATTACTGAACTTTGTGGGAAGAATGGAAAGATGGATGGTCGGATGAGCGCAAATCCACTAAAGACTGAGAACCATGAGAAGTACTCTTTACAACAATAATCGCACAAAGCATTTTCCCCGACCAGGGCGCTGTTTTTTCTTTGTTCCAATGACCTCAATGTTTTGAACTTTCATTCT
>NZ_JAHHPN010000208.1:0-1517 GCF_024606325.1 Endozoicomonas sp. ONNA1 | reverse complement strand
TGCTCAAGCCTTATTGTTGTTTTGTGGAAAGTTGTTTGTATTTTTTGCAGGCATCAGCTCGCTTTGCTTCCATAAACGGGTCGTTAGACATTTGACTTTCGAGAATCAATGCTGAGCAGTTTTGCTTTGCTTCAATCAGTTCAGTGTTATCTATTTTGGTTTTACTGGATGCGGGGGAGGAGGGCTGGATCATTGCGATGGTGGGTTTGAAGTTTGACGCAGCCTGACAGAACATTCTCACCATCGACTTTGCCTTATGGGCTGTATAGTTCTTGTGCTGGTGGGCCTGACAGATTTCAATAAATGCCGCTTTGGCCGCGAGAGTGCACCGAGAGAATTCAGTGATTTTCTGGTGCTTGTTCTGGCAGACGCTGCTATTTCGGATTCTCCATACCTGATGCTCAAAATAAATATCCTGTCCTTGGTGCTGGATAACCCGGCTCGTTATTTCAGCATTAGCATTTTCAATATAACTGTCAGTAATACTGCCTGACATTGCTGTAATGATTGTAGCCAGAGAGGTAGTAATAATATCCATATTGCCTCACTTCATTGAGCCTGCGGCAAGAGGGAGCAGGCCTTGATTAAAGCCGAAGGGAGAGATTAACTCCCCAGCTCCTTCAGTGTTTTATTGTTTTCTGCCACCCAGGCGGTAAGACCATTCAGGCTTCCACCTTTCACCAGAGAAGCAGCCGTGCTGGGGCTGCTGAATTCATAGTCTTCTGTGAAAACATAACAATCACCATCCAGTTTGATGATCGCTTTCTCAATTAGTCTGTCTCGATGCTTGAGAACGCCTGCTGAACAGGCCTTGTTGGGCACTTTGACGACTTGGGAGTCAGCAAAAACAGTGAAGCCATCCTCGGATCGTTTCCCTTCAGCCATCAAGCCTTTGCCTTTGCAGAAAAATATTTGATCAGCCTTATCATTTATCTTTCCCTTACCTTGGCTGACCTGGGACGACTGGGTCAGTACGGGAGCCGATAAATGATGAATGCCCAGCACTGGCAGGAGTTGCAACACCCTGTCGAAAAAAACGTCCATCTCCGCGCAATCAGCTTCAGGCAGTGAAGATCCACTGGACGCACTGTTCATCACAACCACTCGCTTGCTGTTGTGGGCCTGTTGGATCAGCTTTCCTTCGATGTAACGAATATGGGCTTTGGTCAGGTTATCGTCTTTGCTGACGAACGCTGATGTATGAACCCAGTAGTCCTTATCTTCATTTTTGGCGTGCTGCTTAAGACGACTGGATACGTCCTCTGCTTCACCAATGTAGATCTCAGGCTCATTTGAATCTGCATCAATACCAGAGAGCAGATAAACGCCCGGACTTTTAAGTTCCGGGCGGCTCAGAAAGTCATCAAGATCACTGCGGGGGCCAGCAATGGCCTTGCCTGACCAGTTTGAGATCTCTGCGGTACGGAGGCCAGTCGGGCTGCCCTTGACGAGGAAGAGTTTTATTGTGGCTGGTTGCATAAACTTAATCGAGAGGTCATTTTAAACCGGTGATTTCA
>NZ_JAHHPN010000207.1:0-3256 GCF_024606325.1 Endozoicomonas sp. ONNA1 | reverse complement strand
AGACCAGAACAGGAACTGGATGGGGTCGTTGATGGTGCGGGGGATTTCCATGATGTCTCTCAGAATGTTCGGGTTGTTCGAATATTTCGTTTATTGCTATTTCGTTTATTTCGATTAAACTGCAGTTAAGGAAAAAACTTAGTAAATATTCGATCAGGGAATACCTATGACTACAAAAGACAAACTGACTCTGCCTACTGCTGAAGAGATTGCGATTGCACAAGAGTGCAGCCGGGAAATTTCAGCCTTTCTTGAGACGGGTGCTAAATCTCAGCAAATTGATATCAGCTCTAAGGATGGGGAAAAGCATGCGTTGTCGATTCCAACCAGAGCGTTGAGCCTGCTGGTTGATATTCTGGCGCAACTTGGACAGGGCAATGCGGTAAAAATCATCCCGATCCATGCGGAACTGACCACTCAGGAAGCCGCAGATATTCTCAATGTTTCCCGGCCTTATCTGGTCAGAATGCTGGATGAGGGGGAAATCCCTCACCACAAGGTTGGTCGGCATCGCAGAGTCCGGTATCAGGATTTAATGGATTATAAAGCAGCTATAGATGCTAAACGACTCTCAGCTTTGGATGAGTTGTCATCCCTCTCCCAGATGAACGATCCGGAGTATTAATGGCTTCTCAATTTACTGCTGTTTTTGATGCCTGTGTTCTTTATCCTTCGGTGTTAAGAGACGTGTTGTTAAGGTTGGCGATAACAGACACTTTTCGCGCCAAGTGGACAGACAAAATTCATGATGAGTGGACTCGCAATCTGAAAGCCAATCGTCCAGACATTGATGAGAACTACCTCAATAAAACCCGACAGCTGATGAACGCTCATGTCCGGGATGCAGTGGTTGAAGGCTTTGAGCACTTGATTGATTCAGTTCAACTACCAGATCAGGATGACCGGCATGTTGTTGCAGCGACAATTGTCGCTAACGCCGATGTCATAGTGACTTATAACCTGAAAGACTTTCCTGATGAAGCCCTTACCCCATATGAACTTCAGGCTATTCATCCTGACAGCTTTATTCATGATTTGATTGATCTGCATCCGGCAGAAGTCATTGGCGTGATCCGCTCGGCGAGAGTTGCCTTAAAAAAACCATCATTGACGGTTGATGAATATCTGAGCAGGCAAAGAAAGCAAAGGTTGCCGGAAACGGTCACTTGGCTAGAGTCAATGAAGCTCGTTTTGTAAGAGGAAAACAGTAAACTCACAAGATTACTGATGGAGCCAGCACTGTGGGAGTGATCAGTACATTGGAGCCAGATGGGTTTATAGCTTTCACATAACCCAGAGGTTTTGACAATCACTGTTCTGCGTAGAAAAGTTTATCTGCTTTGAAATTTCAAGACAGCTTGCATCATCTTTGAGCTCAAGCCAGTTCTTCTTTGCCAACAGGTGTTCTGCCCAATAGCCATCGGTACAGAGCAGCCAGTGAGTGCCATCACTGCAAGAGAGTTGCCGGACATCAGGCGTGAGAAAGCGTCGTGCATTCAGACTACGAGTCAGGATATGTCGTTCAGGTTTTGAACAGTTACTTTCTGAAAACCAGAGACCTTCAGGGTTGGCAGCAGTATGCACACTGGTTTGCCAGATAATGTTTCCATCATTATGCCGGGTACCTAGACGACAGTCACCGCAGTGGATAACCTGAGCCTTTAGCTCTGCTGTACCCTTTGGAACAAGGAGAATAAGATAGCTGGCAATATTCAACAGATATTTTTTGCGCAACTCTTTTTGCAGGGCTCTGAGCAGAGTAATGACAGTCTGGCTCTGTGGCATTGAGGGTGAATCAATTTCAACTATTCCTGCGACCATGTGATTCAGGATGAACTGGGTAAATGCATTACCCGGTTGTCCTTTTTGAGCGCCATCAACAAGCATTGCAAAACAATATTCCTCACGCTCAATGAAGAGAGCGGCATCATTATTAATGCGTCGTTCATTACCCTGTTGACTGATCCAGTGGTAATGCATCAAAAAATACCTTCAGCGACAAGATCCAATCGTTCGAAAATGAGCGCTTCCCGTTCACTGTCGCCCAAAGCGCAACTTTGCACGGCGTATTCAAAATCCGGATGTTGCATTAACTGGCTGATTTCTTCAGAAATATACTGACGCAGTTCGTCTCTGGCTGAACTGATTTCATTGATGAGTTCGGGGCGACCATCAAACAGGTTCAACAGGTCTTCTATATCGCGACTGGCAAGTGGATCACCATACCCACGCCCTTGGTAGGCTTCCAGTTTGGTGGCAATAAAATAAACCGGCTTGACCAATCGAATAATGATGTTATCACTCAGGACGTGTTGTTCCGACGTAGACAGGGCATCCGGATACCAGCGATTTGAAAATCCGAGAATGCTTGCATCGTCGGGCATAAAATCAACTCTCATGTCGCCCAGGCGCATAGCGCACAATGGGTCATCTTCTTCGGTGCTATGACTAAAACCTTTTTGTTGCAATACAGCTTGTAGGTCAGAAAAAGAAGTGTGCCCCATGACATGGACAATCAGGTCCACGTCATCGGTATGACGCACTTGCTCAAGACTGAAAGCATCGGTAAGCAATAAGCCGGTGGTGCAACCTCCCACAAAAGCCATTTGCTGCAAGAGCTCAGCCCCCAGTGCGGTGGCGACTCGAATAAGCATCTGTTGGTGTTGATCGGCTTGACTCATTTTGTCAGCCCCAAATAGTTTTCCAGCCTGCGGATGGCCAGGTTGCGTTCTCTGGGTTGACCCATACGGATAGCATCCACCAGAGCCAGTAATACATAAAAAGCGGGATCTTTCCGAATAGCGTAGGTAGCGGATTTAAACAGCGGCTCAATCCCCTGGCCCTTGCTGAGCCCTCGAGCATCGGGCCAGACAGGAAGCAGCTCTCCGGCACTCATGAGTTCATTATTAAAAACAGGAGCAACCAGTGAAGTAGTGACTCCTCTTGTTACTGGCCCCGGTGAGGCTGGGAAAACAAATTTCAAACCATAGACAATAAACTCAAACAGGGACTTTCGGTTCACCGAAGGAACACCAGATCGACGGTCTTTTTTTGCCAGTCCCACGCTATAACAGCGATTTAATGCCAGATTAACCTGAGATTTACTGATACCGGTCATCTGAGCCAGTGTGCGAACCCCATAAGAATCAGCAGCATCAAGAGAAGAGGACTCTGCACTATTTTCCTGTTCCTCACTCCAGTCCTGCCATGAACCCACGGGGATAGGGATGATCGACTGGTTTTCTCCAAGGCTTAG
>NZ_JAHHPN010000206.1:0-7288 GCF_024606325.1 Endozoicomonas sp. ONNA1 | reverse complement strand
GCACATACCTGGGCGGCCCCCACCGATGGTAGTGTGGGGCTTCCCCATGTGAGAGTGGGTCATCGCCAGGCATTGAATAAAGCAGAACCCCAGTTGAGTGATCGACCGGGGTTTTTGTTTGTTCATGCTTTGTTTGTGCAGTAGGTAAGCCCCAGACAAGAAGTCCGGGGTTTCGGGTATCATGGAGTAATTATCCAAGAAACGCCTGATAAGCCTTATTATTCGTCTCCTCGCAATAGTTGTATTCTAAGTCAGCCAGAAATTTGGCTATGTGCTGTCTCTCTGTTTCTGGTACTTCCAGACCTACGGCGACGCGGCCATAGGCAGCACCATGGTTTCGGTAATGGAACATACTGATGTTCCATCGGGCACCCAGTTTATCCAGGAAGTTGAGCAGGGCTCCCGGACGTTCCGGAAATTCAAAACAATAAACCACCTCATCCTTCACTGCTTTACTGTGGCCGCCCACCATATGGCGGATATGCAACTTGGCCATCTCGTTTTCACTAAGGTTCTCTACCGGATAACCTTTCTCTTTCAATTCATCGATCAGATTATCGATAGGCATCTGATCAGGATGAACTTGGACACCTACAAAGATTCGGGCATTTTTGGGATCATGGAAGCGGTAGTTGAATTCGGTGATGTTCCTTTTACCGAGGGTTTCACAGAACTGTTTGAAGCTGCCTGGTTGCTCAGGGATGGTGACAGCGATGATCGCTTCGCGCTTCTCACCCAATTCTGCACGTTCAGAAACATAGCGCAGACGATCAAAATTTATATTGGCGCCACTGGCTATAGCCATCAGTTTTTGATGACTGGCACCTGTCTCACTGACATACTTTTTGAGGCCAGCCACACTAGCTGCACCGGCAGGCTCACAAACCGAGCGGGTATCATCAAAGATATCCTTGATGGATGCGCAGATTTCATCAGAGCTGACCGTGATCACTTTATCAATGTATTGCCGACAGAGCTTGAAGGTTTCTTCACCGATCTGTGCTACGGCAATACCGTCGGCAAAAATCCCCACATGAGGCAATGTTACCCGCTCATCAGCTTCCAGAGCTGCTTTCAGGCAGGCAGATTCTTCATACTCAACGCCGATGACCTTGATATCGGGACGCAGATATTTGATATAGGTCGCTATACCCGCTGCCAAACCGCCTCCACCGACAGGGACAAAAACCGCATCGAGCTGTCCAGAATGCTGACGGAGAATCTCCATGCCGATCGTGCCCTGACCGGCAATCGTGTATGGGTCATCATAAGGATGAATGAAGGTATAGCCCCGCTCTTCAACGAGTTTCATGGAGTAAGCCAGTGCCTGATCAAAGGTATCGCCATGAAGGATGACCTTGGCTCCTCTGGCTTCGCAAGCTTTGTACTTTATTTCAGGAGTAGTGCCGGGCATCACGATAACGGCTTCGATACCCATGGTTTTGGCTGCCATAGCCACGCCCTGGGCATGATTACCGGCAGAAGCACAGGTCACCCCGCGGGCTTTTTCCTCGGCGGTTAACTGGGCCATCTTGTTGTAAGCGCCCCGGATTTTAAATGAGAATACGGGTTGCAGGTCTTCACGCTTCAGAAAAACCTGATTATTCAAACGCTTGCTGAGAAAAGGAGCCTCATGAACAGGAGTCTCAATCGCCACATCATAAACTTTGGCTTCGAGTATCATTCTTATGTACTGATGAGGCATGGGACTTCACTTTCTTAATAACTTATCTTGGTTGGACTGATTCTAAACAGCCATGTACGCAAGAAACAATCTTTAATCGTGTTCAGATAATAAAAGGTTATACGGAATTTAAGGTATTTAGTTCAGCGGGGGCGTATTTCTGGGGGTATAATCCCCGCTTCATTGTATATGACCGCAAGGTAGAGACATGACCCAGGACGAGCTGAAGAAGGCGACTGCCGAGGCTGCATTGCAGCGGATTCTCCCTCATCTGGAAGATGATATGATCATCGGTATTGGCACGGGGTCCACGGCCAATTTCTTTATTGATGCTCTGGCAGAGCACCGAAACAGTTTTGATGGTTGCGTAGCCAGTTCAGAGGCTTCTGCCGATCGTTTGAAACAGCACGGCATTCCAGTTTATGACCTGAACAGTATCGGTGAACTGCGCTTTTATATTGACGGGGCCGATGAGTCCAGTGATCACCTGCATCTGATCAAAGGCGGAGGAGCGGCCCTGACAAGGGAAAAAATTGTGGCTGCAGTGGCGAAAGAGTTTATCTGTATTGCAGACGAGAGCAAGCTGGTAGACGTGCTGGGCGAATTTCCGCTACCTGTTGAGGTTATTCCTATGGCTCGCAGCCATGTTGCCCGAGAGTTGGTTAAGCTGGGCGGTGACCCCGCTTACCGGGAAGGGGTTATGACGGATAACGGCAATATTATTCTGGATGTATGGAATCTGAAGATTACTGACGCCATAGGTCTGGAAGAAAAAATCAACCAGATTGTGGGAGTCGTGACCAACGGTTTGTTTGCGGCGAGACCCGCTGACGTGCTACTGCTGGGTACTGCTGAAGGGGTTAAGACCATCAAGCGCTGAGTAACGCGAGCCGGGTGCAAACCCGGCCATTTTTCCTGACATCTCAGCATGAAAAGTTATTCATCACAGGCACTGATAAATAATGTTTTCTTGACTCGTAGCTGTTAGAAAATGGAATTCAAAAAAAAGTGAAGTGAAGCCAGGACGCTGCCCAAAGAAAGTGACAGTATAATCAGTTCGCCGGTGTTCAGTTCATGATCCTGAGTATTGTGTTGTTTTGTATCCATACTGCTTCTCCCTACATCTTGTTATGAGCATTCCCTTGCTGGATATTTACACTCTAGGTCTGTAATAGTTCTGCCGCCTTACGACGTTGGTAGATATTTAGACTTAAGTCGAAGAAAAAAGTTTGGAAAAAAAAGCTGCTATGACTGAAAAAAATCCTTAATATAACTTTTCGAGAGAAAGAAGGATTTAAATAATCAGAAAATGGAATTAGGTCCTTTCCAAGAGAACAACAGCATGATAAGAAAAATGAACAAAACTCTGGCCGCTCTGGCGGTATCTGCCGCCGTAGCAGGCGCTTCCGGCTTGGCTCAGGCCGCCGACACTATAAAAATCGCTTTGGCTGGCCCGGTCACAGGTCCTGTAGCCCAGTATGGTGATATGCAGTTCAGTGGTGCAAAGATGGCTGTCGAGCAGATCAATAAACAGGGGGGCGTCAATGGCAAGCAGCTGGAAGCGGTGGTCTATGACGATGCCTGTGATCCCAAACAGGCTGTAGCGGTTGCCAACAAGATCGTTAATGACGATATCCGCTTTGTAGTGGGGCACCTGTGTTCTTCTTCCACCCAGCCTACTACCGACATCTATGAAGATGAAGGCATCCTGATGATCACCCCCGCCTCCACCAGCCCGGATATCACCAGTCGTGGGTATGAATTGATATTCCGCACCATTGGACTCGACAGTCTGCAAGGACCTACTGCAGGTAACTACATCGTAGAAAGCATCAAGCCCAAGCGCATGGCGGTCATTCATGACAAGCAGCAGTACGGTGAGGGCATTGCAACAGCCGTTAAGAACACGGTTGAAAAAGCCGGTATTGATGTAGCTGTCTTTGAAGGTGTCACATCAGGAGACAAAGACTTTTCGGCACTGATTGCCAAGTTGAAGAAAGAAGATGTCGATTTTGTTTACTACGGTGGCTACCATCCTGAGCTGGGTCTGATTCTGCGTCAGAGTGCGCAAAAGGGTCTGAAGGCTAAATTCATGGGGCCTGAAGGTGTTGGCAACAAAGATATTTCAGCCATTGCCGGTCCTGCTTCAGAAGGTCTGCTGGTGACATTGCCGAAGAGTTTTGATCAGGATCCTGCCAATGCCACACTGGTAGCTGCTTTCAGAGCAAAAGGTGAAGATTCATCCGGTCCTTTCGTATTCCCTTCCTATTCTGCCGTTCAGGTTATGGCTGAAGGCATGGAGCTGACCAAGAGTGAAGACCCGGACGAAGTAGCCGAAGTTTTGCGTTCAAATACCTTCAGTACGCCAACAGGTAACCTGGCCTTCGATGGCAAGGGAGACCTGAAAGACTTCAGCTTTGTCGTCTACGAATGGCATGCTGACGGAACTAAATCTGAAGCTTCAAAATAAGAGCCCGACCGGAAAATACCATCGACTATAACTGTGTTGGTATTTTCATTAAAGGGAGTGGTCTGCTCAGGCCGACATTGAAATGTTCAGTTGTCGGCCTGTTTGTAACTCATCTCCCACCTCTCAATCCCTGTTCAATCTCTTCCACACTGGGCAACTGCGATTGCAGATTTTCCGGCAGTGACTGAGTGAGCTGGTATTCCGAGACGCCAATGGGCTTTTGCATATCGCTGAGGGAATACTCTGCTACCAGCTTGTCTTTGTTCTTGCATAGCAGGATGCCAATGGTGGGCGCATCGCCCTCTTTACGCAGCTGTTCGTCCACGGCCCTGATGTAAAAGTTCAGTTTGCCTGCGTGTTCTGGTTCAAAATCAACCGTCTTTAGCTCAATCACCACATAACAATGCAGCTGGGCATGGTAAAACAGCAGGTCGATATAAAAATCCCGTTGTCCTACCTGTATATGATACTGCTTGCCCATATAAGAAAAGCCAGCCCCTAATTCCAGCAAAAACTGGGTGATATGCTCGGTCAAACCCTGCTCAAACTCACGCTCGTTGTAGTTTTGGGTCAAGCTCAGGAAATCAAACACATAGGGGTCTTTCAGGGTCTCTTGTGCCAGATCAGATTGTATGGCTGGCAGGGTGGTACTAAAGTTACTGACGGCCTGCCCCTCACGCTGCCAGAGGCTACTTTCTATCTGGTGAGTCAGAACACTCCGGCTCCAACCGTATTTGATAGTGTTCTGCACGTAATACAGGGCTTCCTGCTTACTTTGGCATTTATTAATAATCAGTTGATTATGCCCCCAAGGTATTTGGGTTAATTGTGCAACAGGCTGTTGCGCAATTGACCTATCTTCAGACCAGAACGTATACCATTGTCTGATCAACTCAAGATTTCGACGAGAAAACCCTTTGATTTCAGGAAATTCCGCCATTAAATCCTTACTGAGCTGTTTCAGGAAGCCGTCGCCCCAATTAGCTTTGGACTGTCGACGAACAATGTCCTCCCCCAGTTCCCAATAAAAAGCCAGTAAGGTCGAATTCACCTGAACAGTTGGAACTACTGAACAGGAGCCTAACGAGTTATTACGTTTTTATTCGGCCTTAATCCCAATGGAATTAATGGTTCCAAGCTTTGATTGTAATTTTTACGGATAAATTACACTTTTTTTGTAATTACATATAACCCTATCTGTTCTATGCTCTTTAACCTAGGATATATGAGGCATTGAGCTATGACTGAAGTATCGAGGTATGAGTCGAAACTGTTTATTCATCATGCACTGGAATCTGTAAAAAGTTCAGGTGGGAACCAGAAACAGTTAGCTAAGTTGTTGGGGATTGAAGAGACTCGGCTTAGCGAAGCAAAAAATGGTAGATACTCTATTACCCCATCCGCTAAGCAAATGATTATTGAACATTTTGGTATGCCAAGACCTGGAAAAGGTGTTTATGTCAAAGGTGAGGTTTATGACAGTCTCGATGAGTTCATATGCAACTATGAGCAATCCAGTTTGGATAGGCACTTAAGTCGCTTAGCTAAGACGTTCAGTAGGTCGGACTATCAGGAAATTGCTTGTGGTTTATTCTATTGCTTGGTTGATAATGTAAGCGCTTCAGAAAAGCGCGATCTGAAAATTAAGATGATCAATGGTATTTTAAACGATGATCGCTTTGTAGAGTGGGGGAAGAAAGTAAGTTCGTATATTTATGGTGTTGAAAACCCCGCTTGTAATTCTCATAAAAGCTATGATGATCCGCCTGAACCTTTACCAGATTTTTCTTCTGAGCTAGAAAATGATCTGCTGAAAGGTTTTATTGATAGCGAGAGGAAATTATTTTCTTTTCCTAAAGGAAGGGATATTCATAAAGAAGAGTTTCGGAACACCTTTTATTGGCTGTGGCTATTAAAATACCATATGCCTGAGTTCAAGTTTGGTTTTCCTTTTGATGTGAAAACTCATCAGATGAAACAGATTGTTCTTACTGGGCGTGTAATAATGGATGACACCCATCAGACTGAAAAGGTTCGAGATATCAATCTTCACAAGGCCAGCGAGGTATCCACTCAATACAGCAGATACGAAAAGTTGGGTCATGTGCCTTATCTTGGGAGATATGTTCATCCGGAAGTAAGTATTGATCCACAATCCAAAATCAATTCAAAACCCGACTACTGGCCAATAACCCATCTCAAGTTATTTATGAATGAGTCAATGGAATATCACCTATGGATTAAGCTGGCCAGAGATTATCAATATAGTGATTCTCCTCAGATGGCAGATGAACGGGATATCATCATACGAAAAATACATTGGAAGGATTTATTTTCAGATATCGAGAAAATCAGAAAGTGGGTTGGCGCGGCTAACAGTCCAGAAGAATCTATCAAAACACAGATCGCGCTAGCTGGTGGATTTATTCCTGGTGCTGAAGTCCTTTGAGTCAGAACAAATATGGAAATCTTACCCTGCACTTCAGCAATGAAGCCCAGTGCAGGGCACTCACTCACCCCTTCAACATATCAAACACAACCCTGGCAAAGCCCCGAGCCAATTCAGGGTTGGAAAGATACTGCAACATCATTTCCTGTTGGGCTTCGTTGCTGTCCATTACAGCGTCATCAATGGCTTGTGGGAAGTCACCGAGCAGTGCTTGTTCAGCGGTATTGTTCTCAATCTGCTTCATCACGGTTTCGTTTTCGGCCAGTTTGTCCCGAACGGTGAAGGCATAACTGATCAGATCCGCATCGGTGAGGTTGTCGGTAATAAACATCTCATTCAGCCGTGCCACAATCTGGGATAAGAACTCTTCTTTCTTGTTCTTGGGTTTGGCTGAACCAACATCGCTGGAGGGTTCCAGTTTATAGCCCTCAGCGTCTTCCTTCAGTTCCCTCTCTTTTAAAGAAATGGCCTGCTGTCGAATCCTGGACAACCGGTAATGGCTCATCACCACGTTATCCAGGTCGATGTCATCTTCCTCGATGATTTTTTCACGGAGCAATGGGCGCAGATAGCGGGCGAAGAGGCTGAGTTTTTCCAGATCCTTGTCGTCGTAGTCCACAATCTGGGACATAAACTCGTAGAAACGGGTGAAGGTGCCTAAATCCTTCTTGAAGATTTCCAGCCG
>NZ_JAHHPN010000205.1:0-1361 GCF_024606325.1 Endozoicomonas sp. ONNA1 | reverse complement strand
AAATCAACGGTGGTATAGTGCCTCAGGTTGTGAGTCAGTGGCAACTCTATTCCGACAATATAAAAGACAGTGATCTGAAAACCGGGCAAACCCTGAATAACACAGTGACACTGGCAGGAGACAATCTGGCTGGTAGCGCCGATTTGCCCGGAGGCAGCAACGGGGGCTTCTTCTATTCGTTTCCCTCTCCACCCTCCTGCAGTGGCGGAGGTGGGTGGCTACCTCTCGAGCGCATTGCCTTGAAGACCCATCTTACTGTTGGCATAAAAGCAGGTAATGATGGTGGAAAACCCTCTGGCAAGGTACCCGATGAAGAATCAAAAGACGAAAATAACGATCATCAAAAAGAGCAAAGAGATGAACCTGGAGGTCAGGAGAGCAGATCACCGGGACAATCTAATGATGGCAGTGGAAATAACAGAAAAGACGACAATGGAGAGGAGAATGAACAAAATGCTACGACTCAAGACCTTCAGGAACTTGCCAACCAGCTTATAGCTCTCATTGAATGCGGCGATCCCAATGCCGTTTTTATGCTGAGGGAAATACTGGATGTGCTAGACATGCCTCAGCGTTTGCAGGTTCTGGAAACAACAGGTACAAACGCCAGGGGTAACCCTGTCACTCCTCTTGAGGCAATACTGGAACTGCAACGTTCTGTCAAAAAAAATTCATTGCGCAATCGGTTTATCAAACAGCTGATAGAAGCCACAAGCGATAAAACACGGACTTTGAATGACCCTGATATTCTGTTTTCACTCCAACCGATCATTCCACCTGCCCGGGCACTGCCCGAGACTGGCGTCAACAACCTGAGGATTTTGTATAAGATTGTTCAGGATATAATCCGCAGGATTAATCAATCTGACCAACAAACACTTATAGGACAATTTGAAAAATATTGCTTTATCGAGTACTTCCTTCAATTATTCCTGCTCTATTCAAACCCACTTGAACCTATTCGTGAACTGTTAGGGAAAATATCAGATTCAGTCATAAGCCGTGATATTGTGATTCATGCGCAAACATTAACGCTCCCCATCTCTTTTCGCGATGCCTTTATAGAGCTTGAACAGCACCCATCCCGCCATGAATCAGCACACCTCTCAAATGAGCTGATAAGGCGGACACATACTTTCCACTCTTCACTAAAAGTACCTTTAATAGCGCCTGTAATCAGTCACAGTGATAATACCGCCAACGCTACGACTGCCAGCAATGCAATCAGATTCACCGATTCCATCCGGCAAGTTAATGGCTCCCACAGTGCCTCTGGCTCTGGCTGCTGTTCCCCTGACTTCCCCACGGATAGATACTTACAGCAGGGAGCAAGGCCAAAGCGACGAGCCCTTGCAAATCAG
>NZ_JAHHPN010000204.1:0-4151 GCF_024606325.1 Endozoicomonas sp. ONNA1 | reverse complement strand
GCCAGAAGACTCTGCCAAACGCACAAGCCCTGTCGGATCACAAAAGAAAAGATCATACCGGAGAGCAAACCTGCCCTGAGTGCCAGAAGACCCTGCCAAACGTGAATGCCCTGTCGGATCACAGAAGGCAACACCGAAAACGAAAGCCTGATGATGCAAAGTCAAGTAATTGATTTCTGCTTGTCATAGGCTCAGGAGGGAAACGCACTGCAAACGTCAGGTCGTGATCTGAAGTGCCATGTTCACGTCCATCTGTCTATCCCCTGCATCATGAAAGGCTCGCCCTTGGCAGGCTGGTTGCGCTGGTATTTTATTTCGAATATCTCCAAAAAAATTGAACAATTGGTCAAGTAATTGCAATACTCCTTCTGAATAACAAAAAAAACGGCAGGAGTACCCATGAATACCGAGGTTCATAATCCCGAACTCATTCACCAGCTAAACGACAAGCCACCATTACCTAGAGCTTTTTTCAGTGCTTTGCAACATATGATCGCCAGCTTTATGGGTGTTGTGACACCAACTCTGGTCATCGGTGGGGTGCTGGGCCTGGGAGAACATATTCCTTATCTGGTCAGTATGGCGTTAATCGCATCAGGGATAGGTACCTTTATCCAGGCCAGACGTTTTGGTCCTCTGGGCTCTGGTTTGCTGAGTATTCAAGGGACCAGTTTTGCTTTTTTAAGTTCCCTGATTGCTGCCGGCTTTGTTGTTAAGAGTCGGGGAGGCAGCAATGAAGAGATTATAGCTTTAATGACAGGGCTCTGTTTTTTCGGGGCATTTATCGAGATTATCCTGAGCCGTTTTTTCCATAAACTGCGCAAGATCATAACGCCAACCATCACCGGAATTGTCATTTCACTGATTGGTCTCAGCCTGGTTAAGGTGGCTGTGACTGATATGGCCGGTGGCTTCAATGCGCCTGATTTTGGTGCACTGAGCAACCTTGCAGTGAGCATCACAGTGTTGGCGACTGTGATCTTTTTTAATCGCAGTTCCCGTCCCATGGTTCGTCTCTCGGCGATTTTCCTCGGCTTGCTGGTAGGCAGCCTGATGACACTTTATTCCGGTAAAATGACTCTGGAGGGATTAACGGACTCGGCATTATTTACTATTCCAGTGCCTTTTAAATATGGAATGACCTTCGATTGGGAGTTATTCATTCCGATTGCTCTCATTTATGTGATTACGACCATTGAATCGACTGGTGATCTCACTGCAACAGCAAAGCTCTCAGGAGAACCTATTAAGGGTGATGAATACGTTGAGCGTATTCGTGGCGGAATTTTGGCTGATGGCGTGAACTCTCTGACCGCAGCCTGCCTGAACAGCTTTCCAACGACGACGTTCAGTCAGAACAATGGTGTGATTCAAATGACCGGCGTCGCCAGCCGATTTGTTGGCTATATTATTGCCGGACTGTTTTTTGTGATGGGACTTTTCCCGATACTCGGGGCCATCCTGGTGCAGATTCCCAAACCTGTTCTGGGTGGGGCCACATTGGTTATGTTTGGCACAGTGGCTGCTTCAGGTATTCGCATACTGGCTTCAGAGTCGCTTGATCGTCGGCAGGTAATGATTATTGCTGTGTCCATAGGCATGGGGCTGGGTGTCACAATTGTGCCTGAGGTGCTGAGTCAGATGCCGGAACTGGTCAAAAACATTTTCGGCTCGTCGATCACCACCGGAGGTTTGACTGCTATTTTGCTGTCGCTGGTTTTGCCTGAAGAATCCGGGCTGGCATCCAGCGATCAGAGAAAAGTGGTGAAAAATATTAATGCGTCTTCAGGATCCATCAAAGAAGAAACCGCTTTCTGAGAACTCCATCATACCTCAGGACACCAGTTTTTTGGCTGAAAGCTGGTGGGCAGCCATGATAGCGTGTTGATCAAGATGAAGCAGTGCTTCATTTTTAAT
Source organism: Endozoicomonas sp. ONNA1 (assembly GCF_024606325.1). Classification (NCBI taxonomy): domain Bacteria; kingdom Pseudomonadati; phylum Pseudomonadota; class Gammaproteobacteria; order Oceanospirillales; family Endozoicomonadaceae; genus Endozoicomonas; species Endozoicomonas sp. ONNA1. The sequence continues at coordinate 2,234 of NZ_JAHHPN010000204.1, read as the reverse complement.
CAGCCACTTTCCTGCACACATCACGGCAGCTGCTTTATGGCCTCCACAAAGAACTAATGCTGCCAATGGGTCATGGCTGCCGCTGAAACGCAACTCATCCAGGCTGAAAAGAGCAAGGTCGGCCTGCTTCCCTACTGCCAGTTCTCCAATATCCTCCCTACCAAGTGCTTTCGCTGAACCTTTTGTCGCCCAGTACAAGGCATCAAGATGAGTGACTTCATCTGCGGCGTAACGCAGACGGTTGATCAGCAAAGCCTGACGGACTTCCTGCATCATATTCGAGCCGTCGTTAGAAGCAGAGCCATCCACACCCAGTCCGACATGGACGCCTGCAGAATCGAGTTCTTTGGTTCGGCAGACGCCCGATGCAAGAAGCATATTTGAGGTAGGACAGTGACAGACGGCCAAACCCGCCTGCCCCATTCTTTTGATTTCATCCTCATTGAAGTGAATGCCATGAGCCAGCCAGACATCGTCAGCCAGCCAGCCCACAGATTCAAGATAATCCAGTGGACGCAGACCAAATCGTCGAATGCAGAAGCTGTCTTCATCAAGAGTTTCAGCCAGATGAGTATGCAATCGAACACTGTGTTTACGGGCGAGCCCGGCGGTCTCTTTCATCAGCTCTGTGCTGACTGAAAAAGGTGAACATGGCGCCAGAGCAATCTGAATCTTTGCTCCCTCTTCTGGCTGATGGTAACGATGAATTAGACGTTCTGAATCGTTTAGTATTTGTGTTTCCGTTTGGACGGTTGATTGGGGAGGAAGGCCGCCATCCTTTTCTCCAAGACTCATCGAACCCCGAGTCAACATTACCCGTCCGCCAACACTATCAGCGGCCTTCACCTGGATATCAATGGCTTCGGTGAGTGTTTCTGGAAAAAGGTAGTGATGATCCGCCACTGTTGTACAACCGGATTGCAACAGTTCTGTCAGTCCCAGCTGAGTGGCATTAAAGAGCATCTCTGGCTTCAGTTTTGCCCAGACCGGATAAAGTGTTTGCAGCCAGGGAAAGAGTTTTTTATTCAGTGCTGGAGGAAAAGCACGGGTCAGGGTTTGATAAAGGTGGTGGTGGGCATTGATCAGGCCGGGAATCAGAATCTGTCCGGAAGCGTCGTAGCTTTGATCAAACGGGGTTTTCGGGGATTGTCCCGAAGGGACCAGCTCCGTGAGCTTGCCAGAGCTTTCATCAATAACCACACCGTTGCCAGCGTTCTGATTGTTGGCGGTAAAAGTAGCCAAGGGGTGTTTTATCCAGACTTTCATTATCTGCCTTTTGTTATGAGCAGGCGGCCTGGATGGGGTCATAAATTGCCACATACCATAGACCACCATTACAGCGGTTTATAGCAGTGACTTTCGTGTTAATCTGCCGGTTTTGTTTTATGTTGCGACTGTACAAGATTTTTGACGTTTCTCAAACCTTCAAACCGCAACCACGAAGAACAATGTCACAGATAGTGTCAGCGGCTTTATCGTAGGTTGAAGCAGGCAGTTTCTTCTTATCCATGATCATGCAAATCTGCTTTTCATAATCAGCGTAATGCTGAGTCGATCCCCAAATCATAAAAATCAGGTGCATGGGCTCGACCCGGGCCATTTTGCCTTCATCCATCCAGTGCTGAAAAATTTCTGTTTTGTTTTTAAACCATTGCTGGGCAGAGGCCTTCATGGAAGGAGACAGTTGCTGGCAGCCATGAATGATCTCGCTGGCAAAAATCCGGCTGGCGGTGGGGTATTTTCTGGAAACTTCGATCTTTGAACGGATATAGCGCTCAAGGGATTCTGCAGGGTCATCTTTCGGGTGAAAGCCGTTCAGTTTGTCGTTCCAGAGACTCAGAATGTTGCTAAGTACTTCGTCATAAATTTCCTGCTTGTTACTGAAGTAATACAACACAGTCGGTTTCGGCAAATCGGCCAGGTCAGCTATTCGCTGGATTGTCGCTCCCCCGAAGCCATGTCGGGCAAATTCCTGTTCGGCTGCTTGCAAAATCAGCCGAACCCTCTCGGCTCTGATGCGACCGGTTTTTTGGGACATACGTTTTACGACAGCCATGTGCGGATCCTGAATTATAGTTTTCGATCATCCCTTAGGGATGATTTATACCATTGGCAGGAAGCATAGAAAAGAATCGGCTAGTGTCCATAAATGTGAATCATAAAGAAAGTGAGTAAAACCTTGACATCCTCCCACCACTAAACCGCAAGCGGTTATAGTGGGGGATTCCCGTTAG
>NZ_JAHHPN010000203.1:0-11829 GCF_024606325.1 Endozoicomonas sp. ONNA1 | reverse complement strand
CAGGAATTTTTATCCTCAATTTATTGCAACCGCAGTAGGACAGCCTTAAGTCCGAAAGGCTGCTAGTCCTCAACGAAAGTCTTATTATCAATCGCAGCCAGCCAAGCTCTTGCTCTTTCCCCATCCACTTTGGCATTCAGGCGATCGGCCAGTGCCAGTGATTCCAGAGCCTCCGCTCTGGCTTTGCCCCAATTTTTCTTACGATGATGAATTTTTGCCAGCATGAAGTGATAAAGCATCTGTGAGCGTGCACCCTCAATAAGGGGTTCTATGGATCTAATAACGGTCAGAGCTCTGTCGTAGTCGCCATCAAGGTAATCAATTCTTGCCAACCTCAAGCCAGAGCGAACTATTTCGTAAGGATCATTCAGGTAGTGATAGAGGGCATGAGATTTTACCAATGCTACTCTGGCACGATCCAGATCAGGCTCACCCACATCACTATGGGCTGCCCCCAGGTTATAAAGTGTCTTAGCCTCAAGATACGGGTCAACCGGTCGTCGTTTCTGTAACACTTCCATGCCTTTTTCAGCGTAGTCAATCGCCTCCTTGTGACCCTGAGCCCTGGCTACCCCAGACAACAGAGACAGACTGGAAACATAGCCATCCCAATCCTCGTGCTCGTGGGCATAGTTGCTGGCTTCCTCAGCCAGTTTGCGACAATCGTCATAATCGCCCAGATAGAAATACATGGAAGACACATCCATGGCAATTCGAACCCTTTCCTGATAACGCGACTGTGCAGCCGCCTCCTGCATCCCTTGGGTACCCAATTGGATATAGGTCTGCCAGCAGCCTTCCTGCTTCATTTTGGAGCCATTCTGCAAGAGCCAGTCAACCAACTGTTCTGACTTGCTCTCAGGCGGCTGTAATTGTTGACAAATAGCAGGCTCTTCATCAGAGACCTGTTCCCCGCCGGCCGCTTCATGGGAAAAGAGAATAGCGCACAAAAGCACGAAGCATTTTGCGTTATATTTGGGAAAATAAGACTTTGAAACAGTCAAGAACAACGGCTTCTGCATAAATTCAGACCCCATCTCATTCCAACCAGGAGTATTGATAACTATTCGATAACGATCAGCCGACCCGGAGAACCCTATCAATTAACCCTTAATAAAATAGCCGACAGAAAATGGAGTCTGGTATAGGATAATCATACTGCACTGGATGAGGCTTCATTCTGTCAACGACCAAAAGTCCGAAACGCGGTCCTCACCGGCCTTTACGCAAAAGCCCGGATGACCGCTCGACAGAATTCAATCGTTACAATAACCAAAACAATGGAACCAGAACTATGAACCAGGCCTACAACCAACTGGTAGAACGTTTCAACAAGCTTTACCGTTTTCAACATCTTTCCGCTATTGCCAGTTGGGATCAGTCCGCCATAATGCCTTCCGGGGGCAACCAGGCTCGATCTGAAGCACTGGCAGAACTTTCTGGCCTGATGCACGAACTGCTGACTGAAGAACAGGTAGGCCATTGGCTTCAGGAAGCCCGGGAAAAAGCTGACGACACGGTAACACAAAGTTCTATCCGGGAAATGGAACGAAGCTGGAGAAAAGCCTCTGTTATGCCAGCAGAACTGGTCAAAGCTCAGTCTCTGGCCAGTTCGAAGTGTGAGCACGCTTGGCGAACCCAGCGGCCGAAAAATGACTGGAAAGGCTTCTCCGAAAACCTGAAAGAAGTGGTCAAACTAGCCCGTGAAGAGGCCAGTATTCGCTCCGCCGCATCCGGCGCCAGAGGCTACGACGCCCTGCTGGAGCTTTATGAACCCGGTATGACTTCCAAAGAGCTGGATGTTCTTTTTGGTCACCTCAAGAGCTGGCTGCCAGAAACCTTGCAAACCGTTGTCGAACAGCAAAAGAATGATTCTCTGATAGCCAGTCAGGGCCACTACCCTGCCGAGAACCAGAAAGCCCTCGGGTTGGATGTTATGAAACTGCTGGGGTTTGACTTCAATCATGGCCGACTGGACGTCAGTGTCCACCCATTCTGTGGTGGGGTTCCGGAAGATGTTCGCCTCACTACCCGATATAACGAACAAGACTTCGTTGAATCCCTGATGGGAACGATCCACGAAACAGGTCACGCCCGCTATAACCAGAATCTTCCGGCAGATCTGAGGTCGCTGCCACTTGGCTCCTACCGCTCAATGGGGGTCCATGAAGGCCAAAGTCTGTTTTTTGAAATGCAGCTGGGTCGCAGCCCGGAGTTCCTGAAGCTCATCAGACCTCTGATCGTGAAACACCTGTCAGAAGGTCAGGAGGATGAGCGTTTCAGCCAGATTAACCTTGAGAAGATCTACAACCGGGTAAAGCCCGGTTTTATCCGCGTAGACGCCGATGAAATCAGTTATCCCATGCATGTCATCCTGCGTTATGAAATCGAGAAGGCACTGATCGAGGGAGAACTGCTGGTGGATGACCTGCCCCAGATCTGGGATGAGAAAATGCAGGCTTACCTGGGCCTTGCCACCGGCGAAAATCACAGCACCGGCTGTATGCAAGACATTCACTGGCCAATGGGCGCTTTTGGCTACTTCCCAAGCTATACTTTGGGTGCCATGTACGCAGCACAGCAGTTTGCCACTGTTAAGCGACAATTGCCCGATGTAGAGAGCCGCATCGCTACCGGCGATTTGGAGCCGGTATTTAACTGGCTGACAGAAAACATCTGGCAGCAAGGCTGCAAGCTGGAAACTCACGAACTATACACTCAGGCCACCGGCGAACCGCTGAATGCAGATCACTTCAAGCAGCACATTCTGAGTCGTTACCTGAAGACTTGATGACTCGCTCCCCTTAAGCTCCTGAACCCACTCACTCCGAGGTCGGGTTCAGGTTTACTGAACAACCATCCCGTATTGGCTATCGAATTTTAGAAACTCATACGACACACAGCAGGAGTTGGTGTGCACTGTTTAGCATTGTACTATCTGCCTTAACGGCCAGCATACGCTACAAAAACCATCAGCTTAGTTGGTGAAGTGTTATCAAAAAAATTCAAAAGGCTATTGATACCAGATGGTGGTGGATGTCAATTATAATGTCGATGGGCCATGATAAATGGATAAAGATTTGATTTTCCCATTTTTATCAAGTTTAAAAACATCTACATATGGCCTGTTAGTGCCATCAATATTTAGAGTTAAATATAATACACAGTCAGCCAAAAGCTGTTGATTAACAACATCATACTTCACACCATTATCTTCATGACAAAATAAGTATTTAGCTGTAATTTTTCCATATTTGGGTGAATACACCAAGTCATCTTGATCGCTGAATAATGGCAATATGCCATTGCATTCGTTACCATTCTTAAGGCTTTCTACGTATGTCTTTGTAACTATTGTGCAATAGTCAGAATAGGCAGCGTTAGAGGTAAATGCGATTATTGATATAAAAAATAAGCATGCGACATTACTCATCATGTTTAGCCTCACATATCTGGCATTAGGATTTTAGTACATGGTCGACTATTTAATTTGCACGACAACATCAAGGCCAGCCCATTTGTCCTGGCACCCTGTGCATAACGCCCTGCTGCTTCAGCTGCGATACACCCAAGGCCGTTTAGAAAGCATTCTAGTATAATGATGGCAACTTTCTCACTAAGCTAGCCAGGGTGGGTCGACATAGTATTCGCCCCTGGCCCTCCATGGCTCGCAACGATGGTGACAGTCGATTTTTGCAAGCAGAGCTCAAATCTTGAACCTTGAACATATTCAAAAGGAGCAAGAATCAAGTATGCAATCCGCCGAAATACAGAACATTAGCCGCTACATAGTGACAGCTGCCTCACTGGTGATCATTCTTGCCGGTATTCGTCTGGGCAGTGAAATACTCTCTCTCCTGCTGTTTTCCTACTTCCTGGCGATTCTTCTCAACCCAGCCATTAACGCCTTGAGCCGACTGCATATTCCCAGGGTGCTGGGCATTCTGTTAGTAGTCTCGGTGCTAATCATCACTATGATGATGATTGTGGCTTCCATTGGCAGTGCCTTACAGGACTTTGCCAAGGCGCTGCCAGGGTATAAGCAGCAAACGATCGATATGATTCATCAGATCAGTGACAAACTGGCGCAACGCAACATTAATCTGGATCTGAAATCCATCGCTGAACCATTGGATACCTCATCCATCTTTAGCTTTTTAACGTCCATGCTGACCCATATGGGCAGTGCCACCAGTTATGTTTTCCTGATCTTTCTGACGGTTATATTCATGCTGGCCGAGGCACCGCTACTGAGAAATAAACTGATCCGTTCCATGTCTGATCCGGACCAGCAGCTGAAAGATCTCGAAAGATTTGTTGCCTCGGTCAATCGTTATGTTGCCCTGAAAACGGCCATCAGTGTGCTCACAGGATTACTGGTCGCTCTATTGCTAGGATTGCGAGGGGTTAACTTTTACCTTTTGGGCGGCATTCTGGCTTTTGCCCTGAACTTTATTCCAAACATTGGTTCCATACTGGCGGCCATTCCCGGCATCCTGATCACTTTGCTGCAACTGGGTTTTTCTGAAGCACTATTTGTTTCAGCTGGCTATTTCCTGATCAACATGCTGATTGGTAACATGCTTGAGCCAAGAGTATTAGGTAAGGGACTCGGTCTTTCGTCCATGGTCGTTTTTTTATCGTTGCTGATCTGGGGCTGGTTATTGGGCCCGATTGGCATGCTGCTCTCAGTCCCTCTGACCATCAGCATAAAAGTACTATTGGAATCCTCGCCCGGTAGCCGAAGATTTGCTGCGCTCTTGGGGTCTGGAAGGCCAAAAGAGGAGGTGGACGCTGAACAGTCAAAATAATACTTAGCATCAGCCGACTGTACTAAAGTGAACAGATTCATCAATGGACAGGCAAATACTATGCAGAAAAATCCATGGACAAACTGGGTTGAAAAGATTCGCGCCATTGCTCAGAACGGAATAACCTATACCGACGGCGGCTTTGATCTGGAGCGCTACCAGCAGCTTCAGGACATTGCCCACGAAATGACAGCACTTCTTGCAGGCGCTCCCATTGAAAAAGTCGATCACTATTTTCTTCCTGAAACAGGCTATACCACACCCAAGCTCGATATCCGGGCTGGAGTGTTTCAGGAAGGTCGTATCCTGCTGGTAAGAGAACGCTCTGATGGTTGCTGGGCTCTGCCCGGCGGCTGGGCCGACGTCTGCGAGTCCCCAGCTCTGGGAGCAGAACGGGAAACTCTGGAAGAGTCAGGGTATATTGTCAAAGCCCGGAAGCTGGTGGCTGTGCGTGATGTTCATAAACACCCCTACTCTCCCAGAAACCCTCACCACCTGATCAAAATGCTGTTTTTGTGTGAACTCAAGGGTGGCAGCCCAACTGCCAACATCGAAATATCAGAGGTCGGTTTTTTCGAGCCGGATCAACTGCCACATCTCTCACAGGGGAGAACCATTGCTTCCGACATTGCTTTGATGAAGCAACATCATGAAAACAATGGTTTGCCAACAGAGTTCGATAAATAGGCAGGTTTACCTGCCATTTTCCTGACGAATCAGGCTGTTCCGCCTACCGTGATTTCATCGATTTTGAGCGTGGGCTGGCCAACACCAACAGGCACAGACTGACCGTCTTTACCGCAAACACCAACGCCCGGATCCAGCTCCAGATCATTGCCGACCATAGAGACCTGATTCATAACATCCGGTCCGTTGCCGATCAGCGTAGCGCCTTTAACCGGAGTGGTTACCTTGCCATTCTCAATCAGGTAAGCCTCACTGGTGGAAAATACAAATTTGCCAGAAGTAATATCGACCTGACCACCGCCCATATTGGCGACGTAGATTCCTTTATCAACACTGGCAACAATCTCACCCGGATCGCTTTTGCCAGCCAACATGTAGGTGTTGGTCATTCGTGGCATGGGCAGATGAGAATAAGACTCTCGACGTCCATTACCCGTAGAAGCAACGCCCATCAGACGGGCATTCAGCTTATCCTGCATGTAGCCTTTCAGGATACCGTTCTCAACCAGAACCGTTGATTCGGTGGGTACACCTTCGTCGTCCAGATTCAGGGAGCCTCTGCGGCCTGTCAGCGTGCCGTCATCAACAATGGTGCATAGCGGCGAAGCAACCCTCTCACCGACACGACCTGCGTAGGCAGAACTGCCTTTACGGTTAAAGTCGCCTTCCAGACCGTGTCCTACGGCTTCATGCAGCAGAACACCCGACCAACCCGGAGCCAATACGACCGGCATGGTCCCAGCCGGAGCAGCAACAGCTTCATGATTCACAAGAGCCTGTCGCACCGCTTCACGGGCATAGCTCAAGCCTTTATCATTTTGGATAAACTGCAGATAGTCACCACGACCACCTCCACCGGCAGAACCTCGCTCAATACGGCCATCTTTCTCGGCAATAACACTGACGCTCATACGTACCAACGGCCGTATATCCGCAGCCAGAGTACCATCAGAAGCAGCCACCAGAACCACTTCGTGGACACCCGCCAGACTGACGTTAACCTGCTTAACCGCTGGATCCGCTTTTCTGGCTTCCTGGTCAACAGCCTTGAGCAGAGACACTTTATCTTCACGACTCATGGAGTCCAGAGGATTATCCGTGCCGTAAAGAGCCAGTGGCTGACTTCGGTTCCAGGCCTGAATCTGATGCTCCTGACCCAGACGAGCAATACTCCGGGCCGCGCCCGCAGCCTGCTCCAGGGCCGGTAAAATGATTTCGTTGGAATAGGCAAAGCCGGTTTTCTCGCCACTGATAGCACGTACACCTACACCCCGGTCTACATTGAAGCTGCCTTCTTTGATGATACTGTCTTCCAGCGCCCAGACTTCATGACGTGTTGACTGAAAGAAGAGATCCGCTGCGTCAACCGAATGCCCCAGAATACTGTCAAGCACTCTGCCCAGCTCGTTGTCACCGATATTTGCCGGCGCCAGCAAATGATTTCGCGCCTGTGTAAGAATGTCGGTCATAGTTTATTCAGGCCCTAGCTATTATCCATTGCCTGCTTGATTATTCGGAGCAGGCCTACATCGTTATAAAGAGATTGTCACACCTATGGACAAAAAAAGCATTCCCATTTTGCTTAAGGCTGTTTCTGACTCAGGGTTTTTTCCGCTTGGGAATCTCTGTCTGACCTGGTTTTCGGGCTTTGCTGGAGAATAATTGATCCAGAGTCACCTCAGGGTTGTCAAAAGAGCCTCTGATTCGGTAGCGAATACTGGCCAGCTGATCCACCTGTTTACCCACCAGCATATCCGCCAGATAAATCAGACCGGCCACCTGAGGTGCAGATCCAAGCAAGACACTGAGTATCGGCAGATTAGACGATAATGGAAGTGTAACAACCAGACTCATGTCCATACTTTCAGTGACACTGTCTACACGGCCATCCAGCTTGAAGTTCGACGAAGGACCATCAATTTCAAGAGGCTTATCAAAAGTGATAATTCCTTCGTCGAACCGCACGACCCCATCCAGGCGGTCAAAACTGATGCCTTTCTTGTAGAGGTCAGAAAAATCGAGACGCAGACGCCGGGTCAGAGCCTCCATATTCAGGATGCCGAACATTTTCAAGGCGCCGGCTCCCCCTTCTACCTTCTGCAGGGTACCATTTTCCAGCTTTAGTCGAACGGCACCTGTCAGTGACACTATATTGATACCCATCGGAGGTCCATCCCAAGCCAGCTTCCCCTGAATGGTCGTTTTCTTAGCTGAAACAAAAGGTGAGATACCCAAAGCTTCCTGCAGAGCCTGAATGCCAGACCCTGTCAGGCGCTCATTAAAAGAAGTCCTGTGCTGACCATTGATGTAGGTCCAGTCCAAATCTCCGAATAACGGCATCTTCTGCAAATTGATTTTCAGATTCTCAATCCGCTTCCCATCAGGAAAAGGTCTCAAACCAAAAGAAACTGAACCCAAAGTCCTGTCGCCCAGCTTAAAAGAGTCTATGGAAATATCAGCATTGGGCAGTTCTGAAGGCCTGAGATCACCCAATAGACCTCTGTGTTCTACGGTAGATTCATTCTTTGCCGAACCCTGGGAAACATACAGTTTTTTCAGATTCAACTGGTATGGCTGCTTCTGATCCTCTGGTATCATCAAGCTGCCATCTATCTTGTCACTGCTTAAAACAAGACGTGTGCCACCGGTCTCATGAGACAGGTTAAACACCAGGTTATTCAGAGTCTCTTGACTGAAGAGCAGCTGATCAATCTTCAATTGCCTGACTTCAATCTGACTCACCAGGGTCTTTTCAGTTTTGTCACCCGGCTGCCCTTCGAACTGCTGTTTCCAAGGCATCAGATCGAGTTTGGATAGTTGCCCAGACAGTACAATTTTATCAGGTTTCATGGCCGGCAGTTGACCTTTACCACCAACAAGAACGACAGCAGACTGATACTTAAAGCCGTCACCAAACTGAATTCTGGCTTGTCCCGTCTTACCAAGAACGATATCCAGTTCATCTCGATGAGCGAATTGATTAAGGCGCAATTCAAAGGGCACTGTCTGATCAGCCGCTACTTTTAAGGGGGCTGGAAGCTCGACTTCCATTCCTTTCAGGTCACTGGTGACTTTCAACTGAATGTCAGCAGGCTTGCCACCCAGTACCAAGTGGCCCTTGTAACGACTGGCACCTTCCAGAAAACTGAGGGCATCCAGCTGAAGCCATTGCTGAAGTCCTTCAGCAGAAACAGAACCGTGCCAGTTAAAATGGACCTCAGGCTCAGCTTTATTCGTCATATCGGTGTCAATACTGGCCTCGACAGAATCACCCAGAAAAAGGCCTTGCACTTTTTTAGCGGACAATCCGGTTTCGGTACTGAAATTCAAGGCCCCCTGAATGTCGTCAATCTGAACATCAGCCGTATCTATACCAAAATAAGCTCCCGATGTTTTCACACTGACGTCAACTGACGTATCCATGGCATGCTCCAGTGGAATCATCAACTGGACGCTGCCATCCAGGTCTCCGCGAATCGTCCAGTTCTTTGCTTCTCCCTTCAGCCGCTTATTAATTGGGGTTTCAGTCAAGAGCTTTTCCAGATCCTGACCAAGAGCGGCCACCTGACCGGAGATGTTCAAATCCAGATTTTTATCCAGTGCCAGATCAGCCTGGACATTGCTGAGTTTTGCATCCAGTAACTTTGCCGACACAATATCAATCTTTATATTGTCGTTATCCACCCAGATCTGCCCCCGGGCGTCATAGACTTCAGGCCAGTCAGGGTGATAATCCAGGCGCGCTTTATTGACATCGAAATAGAGTCCCCACTTCACATCATCAGGGTCGTCAGTGTCCTCCAGCGGGCCATCATAGGTGAAACGTCCTTCATAGACTTCTGCCCCTTTGATACTGGTATCAAGCCACGTGACCAGCTCTTTTGAAAGCGCAGACAGCTGGCTGGGAAGGTATTTCGGAGCATAGCTGGCATCACCATTTTTCATGCCCACATTCAGGTCCATGACAATGGGCTCCTTCCCATCCAGAGGAATATCCAGTCTCAGCTGACCACTAAGATCACCCTCGGGGGCTTTTAAGGTGATATCGTCGCTACTCAGCTGAAAGAAATCCTCCTTATCCAGAACGTCCCAGCTAAGCTTTGCTTTGGCACTATCATAGTGCCAGACCTTACGAAAGACTTCGGTCAGCCCCAGAGTGAAATTTTCTGTTTCCAGGTCGAAGTAACCGCTGATCGTGCCCATTTTTAGATATCCATTGACGTTTGATGCAGACGGTGCTCCTTTCCAGGCATCTACTGAAACGTTGTTCAGATTCGCAGAAAGATCCAGCCGCTCTCGCAGCGGCTTATCGGGAAAATATTGGGCAGAAATGTTATCCAGCTCACCAGCCGGGTTAAGAATAGTGAAGAGTTCATCAGCCAGCTCTGGCATTAACTGGGTACTGACCAGAAAAGATTTAAGGGCTGCCAGATCAACAGAGCTTACCGAAGTCGTGTAAATCGACTCTCTACCCCTTTTGCCATGAATCTTGATGTTAAGACCAAACGCATGATCGCCGGATGTCAGGCTCAGATTTTTCAACCCAAGCTTCCAATCTGTACTCCCAACCAGATAATCGCTGCTCAGTGAGAGTTCAGTGGATAGAGAAACATCCGGTAGCACTTGCTGACCTTTATGGTAGACAATGGCTGGCAGATTCAGATCTCCCTGCAACTGCCATTGACCATCAAGATATTCCCAGTCGGCCTCCAGATTCAACTGAGCGGTTTGCAAATAGGCGTTTTTTAACTCAGCGCTTTTTAACTGAAGAGCACCTTGTGAAATGAGCGCAGTCCAGGGAGCCAGATCCAGTGCATCAGTCTTGATCAGCCCGGACCAGGCCATGTCCTTTCTTTGAATCCCCTTGCCGAGCGCTTTGAATTCCAGAGCCCCTTGTTGAGTCACAATCCGGGTCTGAAGATGCCTCAGCTCTGACTCTTCCTTAACCATGAAAAAGTAGCGGGTATCGAGAATTAACGGCTCGCTGCCAAAAGGCTGCATGGTGAGGGAAAAGTTGGTGACATCAATGTGCTCTTGAAGCTGCAAAAACTCCAGAGTTTTGTGCAGGTTAAGGCCCTTGCCATCATCGCGGATGTATTGAACTCCCCTGAGCGACCACACGCCATCACTGTCACTCTGTATGGCCAGGGTAACACCCTCTGCTTCCAGATAGGTAAAGACCGGAGCCCGGTTCATCAGACTGGCTTTCAAATCCAACTCAAGATCAAGGCGCTCAATAGCAAAGCCGGGGGCTTCAGAAGTATTCCCCTGAAGCGACAAGCCTTTGATGCTGACAGTAGGACTGCCGCCAGCCCAGTTGGTCTCCAGCTGATCGATAGCGAATGAGGTATCGAGTGTGTCGTTAAGATATTCAACAAGATGGTCTTGAAAAAAAGGCAGGCATCCGATAAAGATTCGGGCCCCTGCAACCAGCAATACCATAAACAGAAGGGCCGCCATGACCAGGCGGAAACTCCATATAGCGGTAGACTTGAGGTAAGTTACCAGCCTTGAATCTGACCTCATGAAATACCAGGCCATCTGTTTTTCATTGACGCGTTCCTATTCCCGTTTATACCAGCACCACATCAAACTGTTCCTGGCTGTATATGGGTTCAACCTGGAAACGAATCGGTTTTTGAATAAACTCTTCGAGATCTGCTACGTTACTGGATTCTTCATCCAGCAGGCGGTCGACTACATGCTCAGACGCCAGAACCGTGTAACTCTGGCTGTCGTATGCACGAACGGCTCGAAGAATTTCTCTGAAAATTTCATAGCACACCGTCTCAGCTGTTTTCAGTGTGCCACGACCATCGCATGTTGGACAGGGTTCACACAGTACATTTTCCAGTGACTCCCGTGTTCTCTTACGGGTCATTTCCACTAGCCCCAGCTCACTGACTCCGGTGATATTGGTTTTGGCGTGATCTTTCTCCAGAGACCTTTCGTAAGTTCTCAGAACCTGTCTCTGATGCTCAGGGTCTTCCATATCGATAAAATCGATAATAATAATGCCTCCCAGATTGCGTAATCGTAACTGCCGGGCAATGGCTACAGAAGCTTCCAGATTGGTCTTAAGGATAGTTTCCTCGAGGTTACGATGACCCACGAAAGCCCCCGTGTTTACATCAATCGTGGTCATAGCCTCAGTCTGATCGATAATCAGGTAACCGCCTGATTTCAATTGCACCTTGCGACTGAGCGCCTTGTTAATTTCGTCTTCGACCCCAAACAGGTCAAAAATAGGACGCTCTCCCGGGTAATATTCAACCCTGCCATCCACCAGAGGCACCAGTTTTTTTGACAAACTTGGATACCTTATTGAAAG
>NZ_JAHHPN010000012.1:0-1080 GCF_024606325.1 Endozoicomonas sp. ONNA1 | reverse complement strand
GGAACGAAAGTTCATAACTTGTTGTTAAGTGAAACTGACAAACTGTCCTGCTATCGGTAACTTTCAAGGTAGATGTCGCCTCAACTTAAGATTAAAAGATTAAAAGGACATCCTTAAAGATTAAAAAAGATTAAAAGGACATCCTTAAAAATTAAAAGGACATCCTTAAGACTAAGGACTAAAAGAACATCCTTAAAAAAATAAAGACTAAAAGGACATCCTTAAAAATTAAATAAAAGAAAAAAGACAAAATTAAAAGGACACCTTTATATTTGACAAACAAACCAGCTTGCCTACTTTCTTCTTGTATCTGATTTTTAGTTCTGGCAGGAGAGATTATGACCCGTGCGCGAAGTTCTTTGATTGACCTAGGTTCCACGCCTTATTATCACTGTATAGCTCGATGTGTGCGCAGAGCATATTTGTGTGGAGAGGATCGTTTAACGGGCAAAAACTACGAGCACCGTCGGCAGTGGGTTGTAAACAAGCTCAGGGAACTGGTTTCAATCTTTTCTATAGAAGTCTGCGCCTATGCTGTCATGTCGAATCACTATCATGTGGTTTTGCATATCAATCAGATAACTGCCAGAGAGTGGGCACGAGATGAAATTTTGAGTCGATGGACAAGGCTTTTTACAGGGCCGCTTTTGGTTCAGAGGTATCTTGCAGCTGACCAGCTGAGTCATTCGGAACTAGCTCGTTTGGACGAACTTGTTGAAGAGTATCGAAATCGACTAACGAATATCAGCTGGTTCATGCGTTGTCTGAACGAACATCTTGCCCGTAGGGCTAACCAGGAAGATGGCTGCAAAGGTCGATTCTGGGAAGGGCGATTTAAAAGTCAGGCGTTGCTGGATGAAGCAGCGTTGTTGACCTGCATGGCCTATGTTGACTTGAATCCGATCCGTGCCGAAAGGTCCGAAACTCCAGAAGAATCAGACTACACGTCGATCCAGGAACGAATTGAAACGCTGGCAGCAGGCACTGGTACCCGAAAGCAGCCAATCACTCTTATGCCTTTTCGATCACAGGGGCAAAATCCGGATAAGGCATTGCCTTATATTCTTCACGATTATCTTG
>NZ_JAHHPN010000202.1:0-1092 GCF_024606325.1 Endozoicomonas sp. ONNA1 | reverse complement strand
GAGTCGCAAGCACCCTGATGCCAGTGCGGAGATGCTTTGCAAGCCTTTTGGGCATCTCGACATTGATCTGACTTTGGCGCTGCATTGGGAGGTCATGGGCAAATATCACCTGGCTGAAGGATTGCTACTGAACATGAGTCGAAAACACCTTGGTGACAGTGTTGAAAGGCTTTGCAGGCCCACTGGAAAGCGTGAGATTGACCTGACTCTGGTTCGACTCTGGCAGATCATGGATAAACCTGAACTTTCCGGAAAGATGCTGCTGAACATGAGCGGCAAGCACCCTGGTAACAGTGAAGAAATCCTGTGTCGGCCCTGTGAAAATTATGAAATTAATTTGGCCCTGGTTCGATACTGGGGGCAGGTAGGCCAATATAACAGGGCTGAAAAGCTGCTGCTGAACATGATGGGCAAAAAAACCAATCAAAATAAAGAAATTCTGTGTCAACCCACTGGAAATAATGTCCTGGATCTGGCTCTGGCCTTACTCTGGCAGACGATGGGCAACTATGAATGGACAGAAAGACTGCTGCTGAACATGAGTCACAAGCACCCCGATGACAATGAAGAGCGCCTGTGCAAGCCTTGCGGGAAGAAAGATATTGATCTGGCGCTGGCAAGAAATTGGGAGATGCAGCGCAAATACACACTGACTGAAAGGTTGCTGTTGAATATGGTTGGCAAATCTCCCTTTGCCAGTATGGAAGCGCTGTGCAAGCCCTCTGGAGATCTGACAATCGACCTGACTCTGGTGAGACATTGGGGAAGAGTGGGCGAATATAAACGGTCTGAAAAACTGCTGCTGAACATGAGTGGCAAGTCCGCCAATGGCAATGAGGAAGACCTGTACAAGCCCTGTGGGCACCTTCAGATTGACATAATTCTGGTGCGAATTTGGGAGGATATGGGCAAATATACACGGTCTGAAAAACTGTTGCTGAACATGAGTGACAAGCACCCCGATGACGCTGAGGAAGAACTGTGCAAGCCCTCTGGGAAGCACGATATTGATCTGACCCTGGTAATGCTCTGGCAGATGATGGATAAAAATGAACGGGCTCAAAGACTGATTCATCGCTGCTGTGATTTATA
>NZ_JAHHPN010000201.1:0-27415 GCF_024606325.1 Endozoicomonas sp. ONNA1 | reverse complement strand
GTGAATGATTGAATTTTTAATCTTTTCTACTAACTTTGTCAGAGGGTTTTATTGGTTAATAGAAATCATATGAAAACTATCTTTTTTGGGGTAATGCTGGTTATCGCTATGGCTGGATTTTGTTCCGAAGAGGATGATTCTATTTGTGTTGGCAACAGTTTTTTTTTCCAAATCAATGACCCGGATGATTATGAAGTGAATATCAAATTTTTGGATAAAAGTTCAAGTCTGCTATATGAGCATGACTTATTCAATGGGTTAAACCCTGATGCAATAAAGAAAAAAACATTAATTGATTTTTCTTCTCAGGTAACAACGATAAAAACAATCGTGTTAGATAGAAATAGCAAGGTTATAGCCACAGAGATGGAAAGTTATACAGACGATATAATTGAAGGACTTTTACTATCGAGCTATCTAATTACCTTAACTCATGCCGGAAATCATGATGTTAGATTAATCTCTAATCAATGTTATTCACCTAATGATCAGGAAAAGGTTAAGATACTACAAACCTTTACAAATATTTTTATAAACCAGTTAAACACTTTTGAATCAAATAACAAGTTTTTTAAAATCATTGAGATAGATCAAAGTAAAAAGGAACAGTTGCTTAACGAGAAGCTTCGTTTGCATGGCTATAAAAAAGATGCCTGTGGAAGATATATTCACATTAACAGTACATCACCAAGATCAACCGACTGTGCCGGGATTGTTGTTCCGGTTATGAATTAACCGACTAATAAAACAGTGGGCGGTAGGCAGGTTATCTGCCTCGTCACTGTAAAACCACTGTATTGAAAAAGCATTTTCCACCTGCTATTTGCTGTCATACCCACTCTCTTGCCGTAGTCGGCATTGTACTGATCAAAAAATTCACGATCGTGTTTTTTGTATTACAGATACAGATTTTCATGAACGGTTCAGATACCTTTTTTACTGGCATGAGCAGTAAGCGACCATGAGCTACAGGCTCCTGGTTAAGCTTCAAAGCCGAGTTTTTTAATAAAAATAGCCTTTCTGTGTAAACGTATGGCAGCCGTAATGGGCTGTGGTCTGATTCTACTGTCCCGGGCCAGCCGGATAGGTCATATCTCGCTAATCCGGCCTTTAACGCCAGGAGTTTTACAACACTAATTAACAAGCGAGCCATAATGATGTGAACGGTTCTTTCGTGAATGCTTGAATTTTTAATCTTTTCTACTACATTTGCCAGAGGATTTAATTAATAAGGATTATATAAAAATGAAAACTATTTTTTTTGGGGTGGTGCTGGTTATCGCCACGGCGGGGTTTTGTTCAGAAGAGAATGATTCTATTTGTGTTGATAACAGGTTTTTTTTTCAGATCAATGACCCATATGATTATGAAGTGAATATCAAATTTTTGGATGAAAGTTCAAATCTGCTGTATGAGTATGACTTATTCAATGAGCTGAATCCTGATGCTATAACGAAAAAAATATTAATTGATTTTTCTTCTCAGGTAATAACGCTAACATCAATCTTGTTAGATGGAAGTCGCAAGGTGATTGAAAGAGAAAAGGAAACTGAAAAAGACGATAAAATTGAGTCACTTTTACCATCAAACTATTTAATTACCGTGACTCATGCCAGCAATCATGATGTTGCATCAATCTCTAACCAATGTCACTCATCTAATGATCAGGAAAAGGTTAGGATATTACAAGTCTATACAAATACTTTTCTAAAACAGTCAAGCACTTTCAAATCAAGTACCGAATTTTATGGAATCACTGAGATCGATGAAAGTAAAAAGGAACAGTTGTTTAACGAGAAACTTCATTTCCTTGGTTATAAAAAAGATGCCTGTGGAAGATATATTCCCATTAATAGTACATCACCAGGATCAACCGACTGTATCAGGATTGTTGTTCCGCTTTTTCTGGATTATCTGCCGAAGAAATTGCCGTTAAAATAAGGTGTTAGGTGTCTCTGTGCCATCTCTTATTGTCTGCTATGCTCAACGCACAAGAAATAATCATAAGGTGTACGCATGAACCACGATAAAGACACAGACGATTTCTGGAATGCCATCAGTCGCATAGAGGTCAGTATAAAAAACTCACAGGACGATATTAGGAAGCTGTACCTGCACAGCGCACGGCAGGAAATATCTATTGAGTCACTTAATGAAAAGATTGACGCTAACCAGCAAGAAAATCGTGAACGTTTTGACAAGATTGAAGACACTCTGGCTGTCATTGTAAACCACTTCCAAAAATAACCACGACACCTAACAGCACGCTCGGCTGAGACGTACATACTGTGCGCCCTTCAGCCCTGGGATACCCACTCTCTTGCCGTATCCAGATCAACATTGTTAAATCCGGCACAGCGCATGAGCAGAAGTCTGATATTATACTCCGCGATGACACTCAGAACTGGCCGACTGAGAGCGTCATTAACAAAAGCACAGACTGCATCACCCGCCCCGGCCAGGTGTGCGGTTTTCTCATCCAGATGAATATCGAAGTATTCCTGTTCAGAACCGCAGTAGGACGGCCTTAAGTCCGACAGGCTGCTAGAGGCTCGTGGTTAAGTATCATAGCGGAGTTTTTTAGTGAAAATAGCCTTTGTATGCCAACGTATGGCAGCCTGGCTAAGCAGTGTCATTATTCTGATGGCCTGTCTGTGGGCAGGCGATCTGCTCAGCGTCTGGATCAATCATGCCCTTCCGGGCAGTATTATCGGAATGCTGCTTCTGGCAGCCCTGCTGGGCAGTGGCCTGATTCGACTGTCCTGGGTTGAAACGGGTGCCGGTTTTATAATTCGCTGGATGTCCCTGTTATTTGTGCCCATCGGGGTCGGTGTCGTCGATCAGCTGAACCTGCTGGCCAGCAGCCTTGGTGCTCTTCTGCTGACCAGTCTGCTGGGGACAGTGTTGGTTATGGCCGTTTCCGGTTGGTTGTTTCAATGGCTGGAGCGTACCCGACAATGACCTTGTTCCCGATAGTTACGATCACTCCGATGAAGGGCCTGCTCTATTGTTCTATGACGGTGGTAGTCTACCTGACGGCCTGGCAGCTTCATAATCGTTTCAAGTATTCAATGCTCAATCCATTATTGGTCAGCATTCTGGTAGTCGTGGGTATTCTTCTTGTCGGAAACATTCCTTACTCCGACTACGAACAAGGAGGTGACTGGCTAAGCAATCTGCTTGGCATCGCGGTTGTCGCTCTGGGAGTGCCTCTTTATCAACAGATGAGAGATATTCATCGGGAGCTGACCGGTGTGATTCTGGTGGTTTTTGTCTCCAGCCTTTTTGCCCTTGTCAGCACAGTTATACTGGCGGTCCTGGCGGGTGCCGATGGTCAGGTCGCTCTTTCTCTGGCTCCCAAATCGGTCACAACACCGATTGCTGTGTTGATTGTGGATAACCTGAACGGTGTCCCCTCTCTTGCCGCTATCGCTGTGATCCTGACGGGCTTGATGGGTGCTATTTTTGGCTTGCCACTACTCTCATTATTGAAAATCACTGATCCCAAAGCCAGAGGTATCGCCATGGGCACGGCCTGCCATGCATTGGGCACTGCGAGGATGGTACAAAGTTCATTGAAGGAAGGCGCCTATAGCGCGCTGGCGTTAGTACTTTCTGCCAGTATCAGTGCCCTGATGGCTCCCTGGCTGGTACCCTGGGTTCTTGGCTGGTTGAATTAAACAGCCGGGTTTTGCCCGGCCGCTTTTTCTGCTTAATACTCCACTCGATAACTCAGTGTGTAAGCACGACCTTCTGCCTTATGAGCACTAATGCCATTGTAGGTGTCTCCTGCCCACTGGCTGTAGACCGTTTCGTAGTCTTCATTCAACAGGTTGGTAATCCCTGCTTTCAGAGTGCCCACTGGCATAGCGAAGGAAGCCAGCAGATCAAGGGTGGTATAACCATCAACCTCATAACTTTTGATATTACCACCGGACACCTTCTTACCCTTGTCGTAATCGGCAAAGGTTGTCGACTGTAGACGTACATTCATATCTGCCTGATCGTAGGAGACAAAGGCCACATACTTTTCCGGGGATACGTCGGCTGCCTGCAGGTCGAGCCATTTCCCCACTTCTTCGTAGTAGCTGCGTCCTTCTGTAAAGGCATAGCTGCCACCGACACTCCAGTAATCATTGACGAAGTATTCCAAAGAGCCTTCAAAGCCGTAGACCTTTTTTTTCTGATCCAGCAAGTCCACATTGTAATTTTCATTAAAGTCTATGGTTTTATCAGACTCGTTATAAAAGACAGAGGCATTGGCCAGCAGGTCATCAAAGCGTCCACGCCAGCCCAGCTCATAGCTGTCAGTCTTGATGGCATCCAGATTCGCTTGTGATATATCGGTAGGATTCAACGGCAGAGGTAATATGGTCAGAGCGCTGTCAGGTGAAATAACATCCCTCAGAATCCTTGAAGCATCCGGGACTTCAAAGCCCTGAGAATAGTTAGCGAACACTTCGTTGCTGTCATTCAGTCGATAAACCAGACCAACGTTAAATAGAGTAGCGTCATACTTCCTGACGTCGCCCTCTAATACGGTTACATCCGCTCCGGGAGCATAAATAGGCAAAAGCCAGGTTTCTGCCAACGGGGTGTAGTCAGCGATATCCAGTTCAGCGCGCTCGTGACGAACACCGGCATTCATTGTCAGTTGTTCAGTGATATCCCAGGCGGTCTGCAGATATAACCCGAGAGTAGTGGCATCGACATCCGGACCGTATTCATAGGAAGATCCTGTGGGTTCAATGATCGTGCCGCCACTGTCAATGTACTTCTGTAGATCGTGCAATTGTCCCCTTTGCTCGCCTTTATCTACATCGTAATCAACCCCGTAGGAGATTCTGAACGTATCGGTCAGTTCTCTGTCCAGAAGCAGCTTCACACCATAAACCTCTGAGGTAGACGTCGACTGATTAAGAAAAGTAGTGCCGGGCAATATCGTGGAGCCAACTAATATATTCGGGTAGGGGAAGAACCTCGCATCACGCTCACGATAGTAGGTTTGCAACTGGAAATTATTGCCCAAAAAGTCAGCATCACTGTAGACCAGATCAATGGAATTTCTCTTGCTGTAAGGCTGATCTTCCAATTGTAACCCTTTAACTGGTGGGGGTGCGTCAGCAGCATCTCCGCTGATCAGAGAGGAAATGTCTGGCGCGTAATCAGAATCCATCTGATCATCAAAATATTGCAGTGTTGCCTCCAGACGCTGTTCCGCGTTGAAGTCATAACCCAGTTTCACCAGAACATCTTTAGTATCGGTATCGCTTCGGCTCACCTGAGATGGGTCAGGATTAACGCGGTCACCGTCAGCATCAAAAATGCCATCACGGCTCTCGTAAGTACCACTGAACAGGTAATCAAAATCACCATTACTGCCACTGATACTCTGATTCAGGGTATAGCTGCTCAGCTCGTCACCGGAGACTTTGATGCCTGCTTCAGAAGCAAACTGAATGTCGTAATCGGCTGGCTTACGGGTGATCACGTTGATAATACCTCCGGTAGCACCACCGCCATAAATAGCGCTGGCACCGGAAATCACTTCAATGCGTTCAATGTTTTCAGGGCGGATCATGCTGAGCTGGCGGCTGATCTGACGGTTCTCGGTCTGAGCGATGCCATCAATCAAAACCAGAGCCTTACGACCACGGACGCTTTGAGTTCTGTCGGTCACCGTCTGAGTGCCGGGACCAAAGCCAGGTACCAGCTGTTCAAGAATATCAGCCAGTTTCTGACCGGGCACGCTCTGCCGGGCCAATGCTTCTCCGCTGATGATCTGAACGGTCCCGGAGACGTCAGAAATGCTGGCTTCAGAGCGGGAAGCAGTAACAACAACTTCTTCCAGCCGGGTCACGGAATCGTCGGCTTCTGCGAAAGCACTCTGACTTCCCAACGTCATGGTTATGGCGATAGCAAGAGGCGTTTTATTAGTCTTCATTATCTGGGGTTTCCCTGTTCTTGATTATCATTCTCATTAGATCCTTGTTATTGTTTTGAGCCCGCTTCCCGCAGGCTTCTGAATTTAAAAACGTTATTTAACGACTTTGGACGTATTTGCCACTGAGCAGTAACAGGATGAAATAAACACCTCCGGCTCCTGAGACCAGAAGACCTGAAGGAATTTCAAAAGGAGCCATCAACGATCGTGACAGCCAGTCGCTGAGTACCAGCAGTAAGGCCCCCGTCATGGCGGTAGCAGGAATCAGATGTCTGTGGCTTGACATACCACTGACGCGGCATATGTGGGGCGCCATTAGCCCGATAAAAGAAATACCACCCACTGTTGCAACACTGGTTGCACTCAAAAGGGCAACCAGCAGCATCAGCAGATAGACTGAAGCCTTTACTCTGATGCCCAGCAGGGAAGGCCAGAAGGCGCCCAACTGAAGAATGTCGAGCTTTCGCCACATGAGCATAAACATGGGTATCAGGATTAATACACCAGAAGACAGCAGATAAACCAACTCACTGCTGGCTGCATAGGTACTGCCTGAAAGCCATACCAGCACCTCGCTGGACTGATTACTGCCGAGCACCATCACCACGCTGATCAGCGTTGCTGAAACCGCTGAAAGGCAGAGGCCAGCCAGAGCAAAAAGCTGGGGATTAAACCCGGTCATCCGACTGAGGGCCATTAAAAGAAGCAAGGCAAAACCGCTGCCAAACATCGATAGCATGAGCAAATCCAGACGCTCAAGGCCAGGCATCATTACAGAGCCTAAAACCACAAACAAAACGCCCGTGGTCGTCAGACCAGAAACATCGGGACTGGCCAGAGGGTTTCTCATCAGGCTCTGAAGAACCAGACCGGAGACAGCCAGCGCAGCTCCGGCAAAAGCTGCCGTTAAAACTCTGGGCCAACGTAGGTCGATCCAGGATTGGTCAAGGCCGCTGAACAGACTGAAGTAAAAAGCGACCAGCAGTATGGACAGCAGAACCCAGAGGGCTTTTGCCGGAGACGCGTTAAACAGAGCACGTATTCCTGTCTCACCGGGCGCTCTGGCCAAATTGCCGATCCTTTTACGCTGGCTCAACAGGAAAATCATGAAAGGTGCGCCGACAACCGTTGTCATGGCGCCGGCCGGGATACTGTAATGCGCTTCGGACATCAGGAAAGGAATCATTCTGGCCAGCACATCTGCACCCAGTAGCAGTAATGCACCCGTCAAGCTGGCTGCCAGCAGACGTTGCCATGCTGAGCGATAACCGAGACCACGGGCAATGTGCGGGGCAATCAGTCCGATAAAACTGATCATACCCACCTGACTGACGACACTG
Organism: Endozoicomonas sp. ONNA1; assembly: GCF_024606325.1. Lineage (NCBI taxonomy): Bacteria > Pseudomonadati > Pseudomonadota > Gammaproteobacteria > Oceanospirillales > Endozoicomonadaceae > Endozoicomonas > Endozoicomonas sp. ONNA1. Next base: position 20,131 of record NZ_JAHHPN010000201.1, on the reverse strand, counting down.
GCAGACAAAAGCAGAGCAATCACCAGCGACAGGCCAACGGTTCGTCTTACATTCACCCCCAGACTCTCAGCCTGATCTCTGCCCAACTCAATCAGATCCAGACGTCTGGCCAGCAATGTGGCAAAGAGAATCATCAGGGTAAAGATCGGCCAACTGTTGTTGATGGCCTGATAGTCAAACTGGGCAAGATTCCCTGCACCCCAGGTGTACAAACCCTCCAGACGATTCTCAAAAAACATCAGAATACCGGCACTGAGAGCACCCAGTGACAGGGTAATAGCCATGCCAATCAGAACAAGGTTTACCGGTGAATCACTGATAGCAGTGGCCAGCCTGAACACCAGTAAAGTGGTAAGCGCAGCACCCGCAAAGGCGACTACGACCGGGTACTGGTCGGTCAATTCAGGCAATAGAACAGATCCCAGCACTATGGCGAGCATGGCCCCGGAGTTCACACCCAGTGTTGCCGGACTGGCAAAGGGATTTCTTGTCGCTCCCTGAATCAAAACACCCGCTGCCCCCAGTGCGGCACCGCATAACAATGCCATCAATGTTCTTGGCAGAAGGAGCCAGGTCACTATTTCAGAGGCCATAGTATGATCGGCGGGTTGCTGCAGGAACGGCAATCCATTCAATAAATTCAGATCAATGCCAGCAGGCCCCACTGTCAGGGAAACAGTGACCAGCAGGATGAGCAAGAACAATGTCACTGCCGTCTTTTTAACACCTTCATAATAACTGTTTACAGACTCCAGAATAAACATCACACCTCCGGAGCCAGGTGATGGGCAAAAGCGTTAGCCATTCGAGCAGCCGACTCAGGACCACCATATGACCAGAGCGCGGGCAGATAATAGACCCGGCCCTCTTTCACCGCCGGAAGGGCATTCCAAACCGGTGATTGAGCCATGGTTGGCAAATGTTCAGGCTGACTTCCAATAATGATCAGGCTGGCATCACCCATAGTGGTCAGTTTGAGGAGGTCGACATGGGTGAAATCCCGCCCGGGCAATGAAGAGTGCCAGCTATTTTTCAGACCAATCCTGTTGACAATGGCACCCGCCAGAGATAAATCGCCGTAGACCCGGAGTCCAAGCCCCATACCGACAAACTTACCCACAACGACTTTCTGGCCAGACAGCCCCGCTGCTTGAATGCTGCTGCGGGCCTGTTCCAGCTCTGACTCCATTTCCTTCAGTCTCCTTTCTGCCAGAGCCTCGCGCCCCAGAATATGAGCCACTGAACGAAAAATACCCTGCATTCTCAGAAAATAATCCACAGGATCTTCCTGGCTCGGATACTGAGAGTAAAGAACGGTAGGAGCAATGGTCTTAAGCTCTGAAACTATACGACTATGACGCCATTTGTAGCCAAGAATAAGATCCGGTTTGAGAGCCGCTATGGCTTCAAGACCCGGCTCAGCTCTCTGCCCGAGTTCGGTAACACTTTCCGGCATAACCGGGTCATCGGACTGCCACTCCCGATAACCCTTGATTGAAGTCACCCCTGCAGGTACAACCCCCAGAGTGAGCAACATTTCAGCCTGGGTCCAGTTGAGTGCTGCAATCTTTTCAGGGAATTCAGGCAGATCGGGTTCGGTACTTGAAGCTATTGCTGTTACCGATATGAACAGCAGGAAACAGCAGATTTTTTTCAGTACTGCAAACATCAGGCGACTTCCCTGCTGGATAAAAGTTGAATAGCTGCCTCAGCCTGATGCTCACTTAAGGGCAAAAAGAGCGACTCTTTCCTACCCTCCAGTTGCACTTCTCGAGTCTCTACGCCAAATACATCCGAGATAATGCGCTTATCCAGTACCCTTGAAGCAGCACCTTTTCTGATCACCTTCCCCTGATTCATCAGCACTATTTCGTCGCTGTACTGAAGGGCCTGATTGAGGTCGTGAAGTACCCAGATAACAGTTGTCTGCTTTTCATTGTTCAGCTGTCGTACGATATCCAGCAGGCGCAATTGATGGGCGATATCAAGCCATGAGGTAGGCTCGTCTAATAATAAAATACCGGTTTCCTGGGCCAGCACCATGGCCAGCCAGACTCTTTGCATTTCACCACCGGAGAGATGATCAACCCGTTCTCCGGCATAATGATCCATACCGACTCTGGAGAGTGCCGAAGTGACTGCCCTGTGATCCTCTCTTTTCAAACGCCCAAAAGGGCCTGCGTAGGGGTATCGGCCACAGGCCACCAGCTCCGTTACCGACATCCCAAGGGGAACCGGTGAGTGCTGCGGCAACAGGGTCAGGCTTTTAGCCAGCTCTTTGCGGTTAAATGACTTCAGCGGTTGCCCGCCCATAAGAACCTGCCCTGCACTGGGCTCTATCAAACCGGAGAGCAATTTCAGCAGGGTACTCTTACCCGAGCCATTAGGTCCGAGAATGGCGGTAACTTTTCCTGGTGTGATAGCAAGATGGGTTGATGGCAGAACGGTTTTTGCCCCCACCCGCAGACATGCCTGATCAAGCGTAAGAATCTGCTCCATGGCCTCAATTTCTTTTTGATCTGTGGAAGTATCATTACTGCAATGTCAGACCCCGGCAGCAAGCTCCCGGAGTATCTGTTGAGCCTCAAAACACTTCATTCAATAATTATTTTTCATGTTCAGACTGCCGGATGTTGTCCTGATCCAGTCACGCAGTGCTGATAGCCATTAGCTCAATTGATAGACAACGGTTGCGAATGATAATAGTTATTATTTACATCATCAAGCTTAAACGGTCGCTTGGTTGTATCGCTCAATCGCCCAGTCACGAGCCTGGCTAAAATCGAAACAGGACACCATGGGAAAAGGCATGGCCTTTTTCATGTTGTCACTGACCACCCTGTCACCCTCCTCTTCAGAAAGCACAATCCGGGCAATACCACAGCAAAACGCGCCCAGTTTTTTCCTGTTCTCTTTAAACCAGAGCCCCATCTGCCTCCGGGCTTCCGGCGAAAACTCACTGTTGGGTTTTGCCTGAATGATGAGACTGAATGACTGCTCTCTCAGCAGCAGCTCAGAAAGATCCAGTAGCCACTGACGAGCATCATCATCGCTGGCTGGGCGATTAAAACTGACTGTCACAATGGGCCAGCCCACCATTTGAATTGATTTCATGTAAACATCTCTCTAGCAATTACGTCTCTTTGGAGACTCGACTAACAAAAACGAGATCATCAGCAGCAGAACAGCCAGAAAAATGCAGAAGACTTCTGCTAACTGGATGCCCAGAGAACCTCCCAGTCCGGCCAGGATTGCTCCTAAGGTATATCCGAGGGTATGAATCATACTGAGGGTTCCCGTCAGAACCCCCTGCTGATCTACCTGCTCTGATGCCAGTGTCGTGTAAGCAGGGGTTAGTAATGCAATCGAAGCAGCGCAGATGACCAGTCCGAATATCAGGCATATCAGGAGAGTGGCTGTGATCATCAGGAAACTACCGACCAGTAATAAAATGCTGCCGACTTTTAATGACAGAATCAGTCTGCCCTGAGCAAAGCGAGAAACCAGCAGATGGGTCACCACCGTCGAAAAAGCGGCCACCATCATCAGCATCGAAAGTACTCTTGATGCCGACACCCCGTCGAAAGAAAAACGCTCCTGTAAAATAGGACCTATGAGGTACTGCAGCAGACCGAAGAGCGTCGTCACAGAGCAGGCTACCAGCAAAACAGGCCAGAGTGATTTCAACATTTGCCTGAACTGCTTTTTCTCTTCGCTGTTCTTTTCCTGTTTAACTTCCAGAGGCTTGTCGGTGGTTAATATCGAGACCTGTATGAGTAAGGGGATAGCCAGAATCACCAATGCTAAAACAGGGAACAGACTGCCCTGATCAATCAGCACTGCCGGAATCACAGGGCCTATGAAACGCCCGGCATTAATACTGGCTGTAATCCGACTCAGGCTACGCATTCTGTTGGAATCTTCGCTGTCGTCTATAACCCAGGCTTGAACCGCCGGGTACAAGCCCGAAACTAACAGACCATACAGAATTCTGGCCAAAAACATCAAACCGATGGCCAGCTCTTTGCCCAGTAGTCCTGAGCTCAGACCATGAAGCGCAAATGCCAGCAGTAAAAAGCTGGTCGCAAATCCAAAAAGCCCGGCCTGAACCACTTTCCTGCGACCAAAACGGTCACTTATTCTGCCCCAGACTGGCGAAGTAAAAATAAACAGACAGGTTCCCAGTGCCACCATTGCCGTCAGCAGGCCATAACCCAGCCCGGTTTCTTCAACAATAGCTGGCAGGCAAATCAATAACGTAGTCTGCCCGGCACCGAGCATAAATACCGGGCCAAACCGGCTGAATTCCTTAATTGAGTCTCCGGATTGATAAACCGGTTTTGCCATGAAAGGGCCAAGCTCATTTTGTTGCATGTTTCATGTCTGTTGTTGTGACTTGTTGCAAATGATAACAATTCTCATTTACAATTCAAGCACGATTGACCCGGACCTTGCATTAAATCTCTTGGTGTAAGGGGAATGAGGTCTTTCAAGTTATGAGTTGAATAATAAGATCATTCTGGAGAATGAAATCAGTGTCCACTCCGTTTCTTGAAACTACAACCATTAAAGCTGTAAACGACTCATCATATAACAGGTTCGAACATGAGCTTAGCCGCGATTACAATCGTCATGAGCTGGCCGAAAGTCTCAGTGCAGGCTGCTTTTTTAATGCTTTGCTCAGGGAATGGAAAGGCTGGTCATTAGAACCTGTTGATAGCCACAGGAAATGGCTGACCGGTCAATCAATGAGTCTAAACTGGCAACCGCCTGTTGAAGCTGAAGCGGCTGTTTCAATCCCCTTGAACAACAGCAACAACCGGCTTTTGATTTATATTAAATATTTATCAATCAGCGGTAGACACCAGTTCTGCAGGCCCATCGCCCTGGTTAACCAAAAAGACAATGCCATCACGGATTTATCCTTCATGGAAGGTGTTCAGTTAATCCTTAAAGAAAATGCATTATGGGCCAGTGAAGCCGAGCACAGGCAACTGTTTCTTAACCGTGTTAAAAACAGCGTCGAGAATGTAGCGTCTGTTCTTGAATTGAGAAAAAACGAACTCGATCAACTATTTTCCGGCTGCATGGATTTTCAATCTTCAGAGCAAGCTCTTCTGGTGGGTCACTCCGTTCACCCCACTCCCAAAAGTCGGGATCAATTTACCGCCGAGGACTCGGAACGTTATATTCCTGAATACGGAAATAGTTTCCAGCTGCACTGGTTTTCTATTAATACCAATCTCCTGGAAGCGGACAGTGTTCACGAATATTCATTCCACGAACTGACTCGGCAACTGGCTTTTGAAGATCGGGAGTTCTCCGACGGTTTTCTCAGAGATATTCCCGAACATCAGACCCTGCTACCCGCTCACCCCTGGCAGGCTCAACAGTGGTTAAAGAATGCTTATATCCGGCAGTTGCTCAGTGAAGGCAAACTTATCGACCATGGCCTGCACGGCAGCCCGTGGCGCGCCACTTCTTCAGTACGTGCTATCCATGGGACCCACGCCACCTTCATGCTGAAGTATTCACTCAGTGTCAAACTGACCAATTCGATCCGTCACCTGCTTCCCAAGGAAGTGATTCGGGGTAAGGAAATCCATCAGGTGAAATACCAGACGCCTGTCGGTAGCGAATTGAAACACCTGTATCCGGATTTCGAAATCATCACCGAACCGGCACATGCCGCCATCAAGGGAGAAGACGGTCAGGTGCTGCCTGAAACCATGATGGTCCTCCGGGAAAACCCTTTCAACCGGGAAACCATCAACCAATCTACAGAGTTGCTGGCCAGCCTGACTCAGGACAACCCGGTGGGTGAACCCAGACTGATTAATCTGATCCGGGATTTGGCTGTGAAGGAAAAGGCCAAACCCGAAACGGTCGCACAGAAGTGGTTTGCAAAATACCTTGCCAAAGTGCTGGAGCCCCTGATCGTTAGTCAATCAGACTTTGGCCTGCTGCTGGGCGCTCATCAACAAAATCTGTTGATCAGTATGCCGAAGGGCTACCCGGAAACCGTCTATTTTCGGGACTGTCAGGGCACGGGGTATAGCCGTCTGGCCAGAGAACTCTTGCGAGAACACCTGCCTGTGGCTGATGAGGAAAAAGAGCACCACGTTAGTGAACAGCTTGGCAACCGCCTGTTCACCTACTACCTGCTGATTAATTCCACCTTTGGTGTCATCAGCGTACTGGGAGCCAGCAATATCCTTTCGGAGAAAGAGCTTCTGTCCTCCCTCTACCGATTCCTGGATAACCTTCGCAAGCAAGGTCGCCGGGACACCTGCTGCCTTGATTACATTCTGGATAGCAGAGAACTCTGGTCAAAAGGCAACTTTTACTGCACCTACTGCAACATTAACGAGAACACTTTGAAGAACCCTATGGATGTCTATCACTCCATGAGGAACCCCTTGCAGGCATTCGGTGAGGTTGATCCCTGATACACACTAATCATATTTCCGTGAAAAACATTTCGCGATGCCATTTTCACAGTTGAAGATGACGTTCCCTGTTTTTCTTCGTTCAAGGCTATTCAGACTCACTCTTATGGAAGAGCAATGACTCAAATATCAACAATTACCCTGCCAGGGGCATCAGACTGCGAAATTTCTTTGCAATTATTGTCATCCAATAGTCTGGCGGTGCATGACAACCATCAATCCCTGCTATTGACCCTTTCCGAACAGGATACTGCTTTAGTAAATGCAGTCAACGAATCCGACCTCCCTGAGAAGATACCGAATCATCTCATTGCGGCCAGTCTGGACTACCTGTTTTCCCGCAATCCGGATCTCTCCCGGCTTCACTTTGCACCAGCATTGGCTGAAAGGCTTCAAGACAATCAGTTGATACACAGTCATGAGGAAAATTCGCAGGAAGGTATCAGTTATCGCTCGGGCCTGTATCAGAACCGAACCCTCTGGCACTGGCAAAAAGATAACCAGACGATACCTGAAATCTGGACCGAAAACGAAAAGGCTATCGCACATCCTCTGCGTCAGGAACAACCTAAATGTGTCGTTTATAACCGTTATGACTATCAAAATGACCTCACCATCTCCTTCAGAACGCTTGATCTGGAAAAGGACCTTGATCTTTTCCATGAGTGGATGAATCAGCCTCGTGTCTCAGAGTTTTGGGAGATGGCTCAGAGCCGGGAAGAGCTGACAGCCTATCTTCAGTCGGTATTGAAAGACCGAAGAGTCTGGCCAATGGTGGGTTGTTTCAACGGTGAACCTTTTGGGTATTTCGAAGTTTACTGGGCTCTGGAAGACCGGATTGCCCCTTACTACGATTGCCAGCCCTGGGACCGTGGCTTCCACCTTCTGGTAGGCAATCCGGAATTTCTGGGCCAGAGATACTCCAACAGCTGGACAAAGGCCATCACTCACTTCCTGTTCCTGGACGACCCCAGGACTACACGCCTGGTGGGTGAACCCAGAGCCGACAATAAAAGAGTGTTGAAGCTGTTATGTCCCGCTGGCTGGTCATTCGTCAAAGAGTTTGATTTCCCTCATAAACGTGCGTCACTGGTCAACTGTTGCAGGGATAGTTTCTTTCAGGAGGTCCAGCTATGAATCAGGCTGTTAAGGCTATACCTGTCAATGAGCACGTCGGGTTCTGGCAGAAGGCTAACTGTCGGCTACTGGCAAAAACACTCGGAGAGCTGAGCTGGGAAGAAGTCATCGTCCCCAAAGAAGTAGCGCCTGAAGAATTGGGTGGTGGACTCTTTATCCTTGAACTGAAAAGCGGCGTGAGCTACCGCTTTCATGCCTGGAGGACCATCTGGGATCAGTTAATAGTGGACAATGCCTCCATTTCCCGAAGCTATCTTAACAATCACTGTGACTCAGCACTGGAAGCCAGCCAGTTTTTTATAGATGCGAAGGAAGAGCTGGGATTGGACTCTGCAACACTGGCAAACTTTCTGGAAGAACTGGCCAACACACTTATGGCTGAGGTAAAGGTTCAAAAAAACTATCATCAGAAAACTGCAGCCGAACTGATTGAGCTGGAGGATGACGAGTTGCAATGTTATCTGGATGGTCATCCCAAAGTCACCGTCAGCAAGGGACGTCTTGGCTGGGGTCAGGAGGATTATCAGGATTACGCCACTGAGTTTCTGCCCGACATTCAACTTGAATGGGTCGCATTAAGCCGTGAAAACTGTCAGCTCTCTTTAGCCGTCGACCTTCGGGAAAATGATCTGATCAACGCGGTTCTCAACAGCGTTGATCAGGCAAAACTGACTGACCGTTGTCGTCAACTCAATGTTGATTCCAGCCAATTTTTCCTTATGCCGGTGCACCCCTGGCAATGGAGTAACCGTCTGGTCAACCTATTTGCTTCTGACATTGCAGCAGGACATATCGTTCATCTCGGAAGCTATGGAGACCCCATGCTGCCACAACAGTCACTCCGAACTCTGTCCAATAAAAAGCGACCAGAGCAATTGAACATCAAACTGCCACTCTCCATTTTAAATACCTCCTGCTACAGGGGTATTCCCGGTCGATACATTCAGGCAGGCCCCATGGTTTCACGCTGGCTCTCTGAGATAGCTGCATCGGATCCCGTCCTGTCTCATCGCAGGACCATTATTCTGGAAGAACCTGCCGGGGCTTTTTATCCAAACCCTCAGTTTGAACAGATAACGGATGCTCCCTACCGTTATCACGAAATGCTTGGCTGCATCTGGCGGCAGAGTGTTCACGCTAAAACCGGAGAAACAGAACGAGCTGTCCTGATCTCTACCCTTTTTCAGAAAGACGGCTATGGTTATCCATTGATTTGCGAGTACATCCATCGTTCCGGATTGGCGACAGAACAGTGGTTATCAAAGCTTTTTGATGTGGTGGTGGTTCCTCTTTATCATTTGCTGTGCAAATACGGCGTTGGTCTGGTGGCCCATGGCCAGAATATTACTCTTGTTCTGGACAATCATCAGCCGGTCAGAGTGGCCCTGAAGGATTTTCAGGGTGACCTGAGACTGATCGATCAGGATTTTCCTGAACTTGACAGCCTGGGTGATTACGCCCGTTCAGTGACTGTTCGCCTGCCCGCCGCTCATCTTATCCACGACTTGCAGACAGGCCATTTTGTAACCGTCCTTCGCTTTATCTCTGCCTGTCTTGCCGAGAAAGGCTTCTCTGAACACCGTTTCTACCAATTACTGGGTGAACAACTTCAGTCGTATATGAATAGACACCCCGAACTGGAAAATCGTTTCAAACTGTTCGACCTGTTCACACCGGAAATAGCCCGAGTTTGTCTAAACCGGGTTCGTTTCAAACTCGGCTATGGCGACACTAGCGAGCGTCCTCTGCCAGAACTCGGAACCCCTCTCAAGAACCCTCTGGCCATAACACTCACGGAAGAATGATGAACTTTACACACTATGATGACACCATCCCCCTTGATCTGGCTGGACTGGGCTCTGGCCCGTTCAACCTGAGCCTTGCAGCATTGCTGGAAAGCCTTCCTGAGCTACAGGTTCGTTTCTTTGACAAAAAGCCCTCTTTTGGCTGGCATCCCGGGCTCATGTTGCCCGGTGCTCACATGCAGACCTCCTGCCTGAAAGATCTGGTCACTGCCGTGCAACCCACCAGTCGCTGGTCTTTCTTGTCATTCCTTGTGGAAAAGGAGCGGTTTTATTCCTTTTTATCCACAGAAAAGATGGTGATCAGTCGAACCGAATTCGTCGAGTACATGAGCTGGGTCGCAGAGAATCTGGAGTCATTACAGTTTGGCTCGGAGATCAGAGAAGTTAGCTTTGAAAAGGATAGCTTCATCCTGCACACAGAAAACGAGAAAGTTAAAGCACATAATCTCTGTCTGGGGACAGGCAAAGTACCCTACGTTCCAGACTGTGCCCGGGCGATGGTCGGTCAGCACTGTTTTCATGCCAGCGAACTGATGACCCGCCAGCCTGAGCTTCGCAACAGAAAGGTTGCCATCATTGGTGGGGGCCAGACCGGTGCTGAAGTCTTTCTCAACTGTCTGCGTGAAAAATGGGGTAAGGCTGATCAGATTCAATGGATTTCCCGCCGGGCCAGCTTTGAGCCGCTGGATGAAAGTCCATTTACCAATGAATATTTTACACCCGACTATGTCAGCCGCTTTTTATCCCTGCCTGAAGAGAAAAAAGAAACCATTGTCCAGTATCAGAAGCTGGCCAGTGACGGGATTACACCTGCCTACTTGCTGGAAATCTACCGGGAACTCTACGACCGCACTTATCTGTACCAGGATCAAATAAACTGGAAACTTCTGCCCGACCGAACCCTGAAGGCCATGTCTGAATCTTCGGGTGGCTTCTACGATCTCAAGCTCACTAATGCCCTGTCTGCAGAGGATGAAATACTCTCTGCTGATATCGTCATTCTTTGCACAGGCTTTCAGAATGTTCTGCCCCGTTACCTGGAGCCGATTCAGCCCAGGTTGAACCTTGACGAATACCATCGCTTTAAACTTTCTTCCAGCTTTGCCGTTGATTGGGAGGGTCCGGACAACAGACGCATTTACGCCGTCAATGCGGGCCTGCACAGTCACGGTATTGCCGAGCCTCAGCTGAGTCTGACCGCCTGGCGATCAGCTACCATCATCAATGATCTGGCTCAACGAGAAATCTTTTCTGTCAATCAACCTGTTAGCCTGATTGACTGGTAAGGCCGTCTTCAACAAGCCGACTCCGGAACATTCGGAGTCGGCTTGCACACAAGTACAACAGGAACCTCTGCAGGGAACAGGGACTTTGATTCGCCTTTACAGAGGTAAATAATTTAATTCATCTCTCACAAACACGCTTGCTTCTATACTAATGAGCCTGACAGGCTTATGACTCCCTCTGCTGAATTTCATGCTCAGGAGCATAAGCCCCACAGGCTCCATAACTTTTATAGATGAGGCAGGTGAGATGACATGACCCAGGCAACAATCTACCCGGTTCCCGAAGCTTTTAAAGACTCATGGATGAGCGAAGAAAAATATCAGGAGCTGTATCGCTACTCTCTGGAGAATCCGGAAGCGTTCTGGGGTAACAAAGCTGAACGATATCTGGACTGGTACCGGCCCTGGGATTCCATTTATGAAGGCGACTTCAAAAGGTGTGAAGTAAGCTGGTTCAAGGGTGGACAGCTGAATGCCAGCGTCAACTGCATTGATAGACATCTGGATAACCGGGCCGACCAGGTAGCCATCATCTGGGAAGGTGACACGTCTGACTTGCAGCGCAAAATTACTTATCAGGAGATGTATGAAGAAGTCTGCAAACTGGCCAATGGCCTGAAGGTGCAAGGCGTTAACCGGGGTGACAGGGTTTGTATCTACATGCCCATGGTACCCGAAGCGGTTTATGCCATGCTTGCCTGTGCACGCATTGGAGCGGTTCATTCCGTAGTCTTTGGCGGCTTCTCTCCAAACTCCCTTCGTGATCGTATTCTCGACTGTGACTGTCGGGCTCTGATCACCGCTGATGAGGGGATTCGGGGAGGGAAGCGCATCCCTCTCAAACAGAATACAGATGAAGCCCTGAAAGAGTGTCCTGATGTCAATACAGTAGTGGTTTACGAGAGAACCGGAGCCAGCATTGAATGGCAGGAAGGGCGCGATATTTCCTACCAGCAATTAACATCAAACCAGCCAGTGACCTGTGAGCCTGAGGTAATGGAATCTGAAGATCCACTCTTCATTCTTTATACTTCAGGCTCTACCGGAAAACCTAAAGGTGTTCTTCACAGTACAGCGGGCTATCTGCTCCATACCACGGTCACATTTCATTACGTTTTTGATTACCATGAAGGCGACATTTTTTGGTGCGGTGCTGATGTAGGCTGGATAACCGGCCACTCCTATATTGTCTATGGCCCATTATCTAATGGTGCCACTATGGTCATGCATGAGGGTGTCCCTTTTTGGCCCGATGCCTCAAGAATCTGGGATATGGTAGATCGTCACCAAGTGAATACGCTCTACATAGCACCTACGGCAATCCGGGCTTTGATGGCCAGAGGTGATGAATACGTCAAACAAACTTCGCGAGCCAGTCTGAAAATTCTGGGTACCGTGGGCGAACCCATCAACCCGGAAGCCTGGCAATGGTACCACCATAGCGTGGGTGAAGAACGTTGCCCCATTATCGATTCCTGGTGGCAAACAGAAACGGGCGCCATGATGATTACACCATTGCCGGGAGCCACTGCTTTAAAACCCGGCTATGCAACCCGGCCTTTCCTCGGCATCCGTCCCGCTATTCTCGATAATGAGGGTAACGAGATTGTGGGACCCGGTCAGGGGAGTCTGGTGATCACCGGTTCCTGGCCGGGCCAGATCAGAACCATATACGGTAATCATCAGCGAACCCTTGATACTTACTTCAGTCGATACCCGGGTTATTACTTCACAGGAGACGGAGCCCGCAGGGATGAGAATGGCTATTACCAGATCACAGGCAGAATGGATGATGTGATTAATGTGGCGGGCCATCGTTTGGGCACTGCAGAAATAGAAAGTGCCCTGGTATTGCATGAAGCGATTGCAGAAGCAGCGGTAGTGGGAGTGCCTCACCCGGTAAAGGGCGAAAGTCTCTACGCTTTCATGACTCCTATGGACGGCGTTGAAATCACCGACGATCTGAAGCTGGAACTTTCCAATCTGGTGGCCAGTGAAATCGGTTCGTTCGCCCGACCGGAGATACTTCACCCATGTCCTGCTCTGCCCAAAACCCGCTCTGGCAAAATCATGCGACGTATCTTGCGCAAACTGGCTCAGGGCGAGAAAGATGATCTGGGTGATTTGAGTACACTGGCCGATCCGGCGGTGATTGAGCAGCTGTTGAGTTCCACTTGAAAGTCTCTTTCAGTGCGCCCTTTTCCAGCGCTTCTTGTTGATCGAATTAGCTTGTTTCTGAAGGGAGGCTTAAGCTACGTATATACCTCTAATCCTATCCATGCATTGACAGACAGAGTGGTAGGCAGTCATGAATTTTTTGTAAGGCTACTCGGGATTGTCTTGGCTCATCCGTTGGGTTAGCTATTACTCCCGTTAACACGGCCCCTTTCGACAGAACCGCCAGCGGGGAAGTCGCTAAGGGGTTTTTTATTGCACGAAATTTACCAATCCCACTCTTCCCAACCTTCTATAATCCCCATGCCGTGCAGGTTTAAGCCAAGGTTCTCAAGGTCTGGGAATTGGAGCAGATGTGTCTTTAATCGCTCCCACCATGAAGAAGTCGTATTAATTATCGTAAATCACCTGATACTCCACAAAGAGTTAAGTCATCCCAATTCAAAAAACTCAACGCCGGAGTGCTACCAGCCACTTATCCAACTGGTTGGCAAACTGCTGGCGATCACTCTGGCTCAGCGCCGGAGGACCACCGGATTCAATGCCACTGGCACGGAGTGTATCCATAAAGTCACGCATATTCAGTCTTGCCCGAATATTATCTTTGGTGAACAGTTCACCACGAGGACTCAATGCCCCAGCGCCTTTTTCAATCACTTCCGCAGCCAGGGGAATATCGCTGGTGATCACCAGGTCTCCTGACTCAGCTCTTTTGACAATCTCATTGTCTGCAACATCAAAGCCGGAGGCGACCTGCAGGGATTTTATAAAGCGGGACCCCGGAACCCTGAGTGGCTGGTTGGCCACCAGAGTCAGTGGGGTTTCGGTTCGGTCGGCAGCTCTGAAAAGAATTTCCTTGATCACCACCGGGCAGGCATCGGCATCAACCCAAATTTTCATTCTGTGAGAACGCTCTTCATCCGGAAAACTGCCTGTCGGACTTAACACCCTCTCAGCCTGAATCCCGGGAATAATCAAAATGTGAAAAAGATCAGGACCATCACCATGAACGGGCAGAAAAACCGAATGTACCAGGGCCAGATCTTCCAGAAGAGACTGTGCTCAACATCCGGATACCCTTTCTGCAGTTCTCTTAGTTTTTGATCCCTGGACCATATCCAGGCCGCGTAGATACAGACGACCAGGCTCAACAGAGGCATAGCATAACGGGTTGTCAGGTTGACCACAAAGTCAAAGAGCACATCAAACCAGATCATGACACAGACACTGACACCGAAAGTGATCAGCGAGATCAGCCAGGAGCTGGCATTTCTGCGGGCAAGATGTCGTCTCTGGCAAACTGCTACCGGCACTTCCAGAATCGAAACCGCTGAGGTCAAAGCAGTAATAGTTAACAGAAGAAAGAAGGCCAGGGAGAGCAGAATACCCAGTGGACCAAACTGAAGAAAAAGCTGCGGTAAAACATCAAACACCAGCTTGTCGGCACTTTTCAGGGCACCCTCTGCGGTGTAGATATCAATTCCGTGATTCAACGCAACGTACATACCCGGAATAATCAGCAACCCGGCCATCACGGCCACCAGCGTATCAGTGACTGCAACACTGGCAGCCATCACTGGAATATTAGAGTCCCGGGTCAGGTAAGCACCATAAACCACCATGATGCCAACTCCCAGAGACATAGAGAAAAATGACTGACCCAGCGCACTGATAAGCAGGTCTTTACTCAGCAGCTTGGAAAAGTCAGGCAGCACAAAATACCGAAGACCATCCTGAGCCCCTTCCTGCGTCATGGTAAAAACAATTAGCAACAGAATCAGCAGCACCAACATCGGCATCAGACGGCTGCACCATTTCTCAATGCCGTCGGCAACACCGCCGGATACAATGGCTGCTACCATCGCCATGAATGCACCGGCCGCTATCATCGTGGGCAAAGGATTAAATGAAGTCAGTGAAGCGGCCAGACTGTCGAGTCCCAGGGCCACCGCTACGGGAGCCAGCCCAAAACAGATGATCCAGCCGGAAATGATGGCATAAAAGGTATAGATCAGTAGAACCGTTATCGTTGATGCCCAGCCAGTGAGCTTACCCAAAAACTTGCAAAAAGACCTGTTGCTGACGCTTTCAAGCGTCGAGACCGGGTCCGAGCGTCCATACCGACCAATGACCAGCTCAGCCACCAGCATGGGCCACGCAAGCAGGAAAGAGAAACAAAGATAGATAAGAACGAAGGCAGCGCCACCATTGTCGGCGGTTTGGGCAGGAAACCCCCAGATATTGCCTATACCTACAGCGGAGCCCACAGCGGCAAGATAGAAACCCAGTCTGGAAGTAAACTGGGGAGCATTCTCTGAGGGTTGGTCATACACGGTGTTTTCATGGTCCATTCAAATGTACCTTTTTATGCCATGAAAAATACTTTTCTTCGCTCATGGCTATTTTATGCGGGGAAACATCTCATCTTCCCAAAATGAAAAACGTCCTTAAACAAGCTTCCTAATGCGTTTTATTTCCCCAGAGTACCGCATGTACTTAGCACGTATGTACAACGTAAAACCCTTCAACCGAGTCTATATCTCAAAGAAAACATCTATCCAGTGTATACAAAATAAACAAATCGAGGTGATTAATTTTTATTCCGCCTTAAAAAGAGGTACTTCCACAAAGAAAAAGAGTGTTTTTTACCGTAGAGTTTTTCTCTTACTTAACCTCCTGAACGTTTGGCGTCGTATCCGGCGCTTTTGAGAACATCTACCATAACATCCACATGATCCCCCTGTAGCTCAATATTGCCGTCTTTTACAGCACCACCACCGCCACAGCGCTTTTTCAGCGTCTTGGCGTAGGCCTTAAGGTCGTTACCCGCCAGCGGCAAGCCAGTGATTACAGTGACCACTTTGCCACCACGACCTTTCTTTTCAGGGCGGACACGGACGTTGCCATCTCCCACTTCGTCCTTAACCTTTTCTTCCTTAATGCGACCCATATCGGTCGAATAAACCAGTTTGCTGCTCATTTTTTATCAGGATATCCGATCTTAACCTTTCTCAAGCAGTCGGCGCAGATCGATGATTGCAGCATTGGCTCGAGAAATATAATTGGCCATGACCAGTGAATGGTTGGCCAATATGCCAAACCCACTGCCATTGAGAATGAATGGACTCCAAACAGTATCCTGAGTGGCTTCCAGTTCGCGAATAATTTGCCTCAGGCTGATAGTAGCGTTCTTTTTTTCCAGTACATCAGCAAAGTCGATCTCTATCGCTTTCATCAGATGAATCAGTGCCCAGGAAGAGCCACGAGCTTCATAGAAAACATCATCGATTTGGGTCCAGGGTGTTTTTACTTCCACCAGCGTATTTGCTTCTGTGGACTGCGAAGCTTCGGCATCCCCGGCCAGATCAGTATTAATGCGCGGTTTGCCGACACTGGCACTTAACCTTTGGGAAAGACTGCCCAGACGGGTTTCAACATCAGTCAGCCAACGGGTCAGGTTATCAGCACGGGCATAGAACTGGGCACGATCCTGCTTATCGGGCAGTCGACGCATATAATTGCCGAGTTTATCGATACCACGCTGATATTCTTTTTCACTGGATGGCAGAATCCAGCTCCTGGAATCAAAGTTAAACTGAGGCTCGGCAATGGCCAGATCACGATCTTCTTGAGACTGGGACTGGGAACGACTCATATCTTTACGAAGAGAGCGGGCCATATCACGCACCTGAACCAGCACACCCAGCTCCCAGCCTGGCATATTGTCCATGAACACACCGGGAGGACCGATGTCATTCCGGATATAGCCACCGGGTTTGCTCAGCAGCGTGTCAGCAAGACGATAAAGCGTAGCTGTAGTCGTGTAACCCACTACAACCTCCTGCCCGTTGGCCTGTGCCATCTGTTCAGTATTGGCTCTTACTGAAAAGCTATCTGGCTCAATGCTCCAGTAAATACCCAAAGCAGTGAAGCCAATCAATACGGCACCAACAACGACGGCAATCGTTTTGCCTCCGGGTATATTGCCTTTCAGGGTGCCTGTGAGACCTTCAGTTACTGAAGACACACGTTCTTTTATCTTTTCCAGAGCCATAGATTCCTCATTGCCCCAATCTGAGTATTGCTCATTATCCTCTATTCAGAGCGGCTGTTAAAGACACAGCACCTGCGCTGTAAATAGGGTGGCTCAGAAAATAGTCTTCAAAAATTCCCTGATGACTTTCCAACGAACCAACCCGTAATCTTTTCAGCCTTTTCTGAACGCCTCATTAATCGCAATAAACCCATGAAACAGCACGGTAATACTACTCATTGCTGACTAGAATGTTGGTACATCGCAATAGTCGCTTCCTGAAACCATAAATCAGTCATGGGCGATGAACACAATTTCTTTCATTCCTGACGATGAAACCATGTTCAGCACTAATAATGTTGAGATTCCTATCCGTGAACACTGCTTCAATTGATTTAGGCAAGGATCCTGTGCCTGTCTGTTTCAGACATTACCTGGTGCCCGCAATTCTGGGCATGGCCATTAAAGCCATATACGTTCTGGCAGATCTGATGTTTATTGGTCAGACAGAAGGATCTAAAGGGCTGGCAGCCATCAATATCGCTATTCCCTATTTTACCTTCATGTCTGCCATTGCCATGAGTATCGGGGTCGGTGGCTCTGCGATCATGGCTATTCGTTTTGGTCAAAACAGAAAGCAGGAAGGCCTGGCTCTGTTTCAACAGTCACTGTTCCTGACCGCCATTATTATGCTGATCATGACCCTGTTCAGTCTCTTGTTTTTGAGTGATATCTCTCGCTTGTTTGGCGCCAATGAAGAACTCTTGCCAATGGTTAATGATTATCTCGGGGTGCTGACCTTATTTGCGGTTCCCTACGCCATTGGATGGGTACTTGCCAGTTTTATTCGAAACGACGGCAATCCAAAACTGGTGATGGTCGCCATGACAGCCAGTGCACTGAGTAATGTTTTTCTGGACTGGCTGTTCCTCTTTCCTTTTGGCTGGGGAATGAAGGGAGCCGCGCTGGCTACAGGCATAGCCCAATTGGCTATGGTTACTACGCTGCTTTTGCATTTCAAGCGTCCCAACATTCAACTCACGCTCAACTCTGCTTTACCAACCTGGTCACAGGCCAGAGCCATTATCGTAAATGGAATACCGACGTTTATTATGGAATCGGCTAACGGTTTTGTGGTGATGGCTTCCAACTGGGTATTACTCAGTCTTGGTGGGAATCTCTTTATTTCGGCCTACACGATCGCCCTTAACTGCAACTGGGTAGTGATTATGCTCGCCTATGGGGTGACTCAGGCTGCCCAGCCCATAATCAGTTTTAACCATGGAGCGGAACACACAGATCGCATTATGAGTATTCTCAGATTAGCCCTGGGACTGGTCATTGTTATAGGTGGCATGATGACTGCGTTCATGGTTTTTTTCGCAGAAAACATCGTAAGTTTGTTTGTGAATGAAGCGGCTGAAGAATTACTGTCTCTGAGCGGTTATGTGCTAGGACTCTACGCGTTATCCATTGTCCCCCTGGGCGTCAGCTTGATTACAGTCTCTCTGTATCAATCCATTGCCCGCTCAAGGTGTTCGACAGTCATCTCGCTGCTGAGAGCTTTGATATTGCCTCTTCTTGGCCTGTTCTTCCTGCCAGTCATTTTCAATGATGACAGTGTCTGGCTGAACTTCCTGCTGGCTGAAGCACTGACCGCGCTGCTCAGCCTTTACTTTCTCAGAAGGTACTGGCTGCGAAAGCAAAACCATCAACCAGAACTGCAACTGCACAACACTCCCTGATCACGGCCGTTAAGCTGGCCCGGATAAAAGAAAGAACCTTTTTTAACGATAAAAAGCTTTATTAAAATCAGAGGGTTGGCGAGAGCCCTCTGATATGCTTATAATTCACCTCCACTAAGACCCCACGCGCCTCGAAGCGTTGCGCGTTAAGCGTCATCGAGAGGGAAGGTAGCAGGTTTAATAGTGTCAAAAATGGGGCCTTTAGCTCAGTTGGTTAGAGCATCCGACTCATAATCGGCAGGTCCTGGGTTCGAGTCCCGGAAGGCCCACCAGATAAAAGCCCGAAACGCCCGTATTTACAGCGCTTCGGGCTTTTTCATTACTGAGTGTCACAAGGGTGTCACAACCCTAAAAAAGGGTGTTTATGTCACAAAAGTGTCACCGCAACTTCTGAGTTTCCAGCAAAATAAAAAGTCACAAAAGCCACTGTTTGTCGGCCTTGAAAGCAAACTTTCTGATTTAGACAAGTGCAATCAATTTGCATAGATCTTCACTTTTCAACACTTCGTGCAATAACCCCTTTCTATCCAACCCCTAGCAACTGCACCCTATCCAACCCCATCGTACAAACTGAAAAGTTGCACAAAAATGACACGAAAACGTCGCAGGCGTGGAGTGGAGGAGTGCGATTTTTTGGTTGCGGGAATTTTTGTAGGCGAGACAATATTTACACCGGACCGGGCGATGGCTTGGTCGGTGGTGAGGGATCACTGGTCTTCTGCCTTCAGTGACTTGATAAGTTCATCATGGGAAACGGTTTCCTCGTCCCGGCGCTCTGCCACTGTCGCCAGGTCTTCAAGGTCTTCTATCAGCTCCTGATATTGATCCACAGGCAAAACGACTGATACCCGGTTTCCCTCGTCATCAGTTATGTATTGCGGCTTTTGTTGTGCTGGCATGGTTTTATCTCCGTTTTACGTATTTCCTGTTTTTAAGTGCTGCTGGTGGCCTGTCGGTAATCATCGAGATCCACCAGCTTTGTATCTTCACCCCTGAGAATCTTCTCCGGGAATGCGTCATACTTCTTCAGAGCTTCCCGCTTCTCTGGTAAGCGATCCGAATTATCATAGTGTTTACTCTCAATGCCGCCATCTTCCCGGCTCTGTATCAGGAAACACTGTTCTTGAGGTGCACGGCACTCAATAAGAAGGTTAGTCGCTGTTCTACATTATGGCGCGCCCCGCTATCCCCGATGAAAAGTATTTCGAGGAATTAACAAGGTTATGCACTAATGGTGAAAAACCGAAAAAAATAACTGCAACCGAATTGCAAATCGGGTTTTACGACAGTCATCAGATATAAAACATCGTTGTGTCAGTAAAGTTTCAGCACGTTTGCCATGGATATGAGAATCCACCACTATGTTTTAGTTTACTGTGCCTTTTCCTCTCGTCTATCCTCACTGCTCCTATCCATAGAAAACAAAGGATAGAACCATTAAAAGCCTACTCTTGCACGTATTGGTCTTTGTGCCTTTCGTTTGCCCGGTTGAGCTACAGAC
>NZ_JAHHPN010000200.1:0-1595 GCF_024606325.1 Endozoicomonas sp. ONNA1 | reverse complement strand
AACTCTGGTGAGTAGCTGCTGTCGGGCTTCTGTATGATTGCCTGATCCAGAGTCATTTTCCAGCCACTGATCCAGCTCGTAGCGGTCATAGAGTTGCCTCAATGAAACCATGATGGCTTTTAACAGACTCCCATTCTCTTCGGCAAAGACATAATCCAAATAGAGATCGTTGAGATGGATCCGGACAAGCCTGACCGCTTTTTGCTCGGGTGACTCAACACTGCCCCAGCAGCACGTTATCAGCATCAAGCTGACAAAAACGGACAATAAACTGCGAAACACAACCATCGGCAAACCCTATATCCTGAAAAATTCAGGCAGCATTGGACAACCCACTGGCAGGTGCTGAAAAAGCGATGAATGGTTTGCTGACATGAATCGATTTAACAAAGCCCTTCTTAACCTTGGCGAAAACATTTCATATACATATAAAAGAATCCTGACATACACCACCATGGTGCTGATCACCGTGACAACCGGAACGCTGAGCCCGGTTTTGATCCAGCTTTCCAGTTCATCTTCCCTCGAGAAGTGTTGCCTGAACAGCTTTTCACTGACCGGTTTTTCTCCATCCAGAATTCTGCGAACCTGCTGATACCATTCAATACCATAATTTTCACGATGGGCAGCTTCCATAAACAGGGCCGAGAGGTCTTCCGGTTGCTGACGCCACTTGCTCTCCTGACTCTCTGTATGCCAGAGGGTGTCATGGCTATTAAACCGTTCAGTCAAAAAGGAAAGATAAAGAATAAATGCAGGGTCATTGGCAATCTCCGGGTTCTGTTTTTGCTGCTCGACCTTGTAGCCAAGAGACCGGAGCCCCTTGCCACGGAGAAAAAGCTCCTGCATTTCTACCAGAATAAAACCGAGTTGTCGGGCTAACTCTTTCGGGGAAAGTGGGTTGGACGGAAATGCTCTGAAACTGTTCAGTACAGCTTCCTCAATCAGGCTTTCCATGGAGTCCCGACGATCTTCAGCCAAAACCCCCTGAAGCAACACCGGCTGGGTTTGATACCACTGATTAACATCCCGGGATTCTTCCATGGCCGGAGCATTACTGAATGCCTGCAGGAGGTGAAACATGGGACGGCCCGGGTGAGTCTCATCCACAACATAGCCACCCGTGACGTTCGCTATAGTGTGGCGGGTGGCCTCCTGAAAAAGTCTGGTGAGCAGCAGCTGTCGGGCTTCTGTCTGATTGTCTGGAGCAAAATGGCCTTCTGGCCAATGTTCCTGCTCATAGCGGTCATAGACTTGACGCACTGAAACCATTATGGCTTTAAACAGCCTGTTATATTCTTCGGCAAATACATAACCAAAATAGAGACTGTTAATGTCGTACTGGACATCTATGAGAACTTTCCGCTCCAGTGACTCAACACTGCCCCAACAGGAAGTCACCAGCATCAGATTCAAAAACACAGACCGTAAACCGCAAAAGAGAAGCATCCGCCAACCCTATGTCCTGACAAACTCAGTGAGAATAGGACAATCCACTGGCAGGTGCTGAAAAAAAATTAATGGTTCAGGTTGCTTTCTGGCCGCTACTAAAAATCTAACATAATCTGTAATTATGTAGACTTATCTACGCCGTC
>NZ_JAHHPN010000199.1:0-2625 GCF_024606325.1 Endozoicomonas sp. ONNA1 | reverse complement strand
TGGCGATTATTGGGATTTTGGCGGCTGTGGCTATTCCGCAGTATCAGAATTATACTGCGAAGGCTAAGTTTAATGCAGCTCTTGCTGAGTTGACTCCAGGAAAGACTCAGTATGAAATACTTTTAAATGAAGGGTCTACAATAACAGCAAGTACGACTGTAGATACCTTAGGTTTGGCATCAAGTGCTACAGAAAACTGCTCTTTTGCTATTGAAGCAGGTGCTTCTTCAGGTATCTCATGCACAATTCAAAATGCCCCATCTGTATTGGGACCAACTCCAAAGATTACTTTGGTACGTGACCAAACAGGTACATGGAGCTGCTCTGCTAGTGTATCAACAGATGCAGCTGATGCAGCTAAAGCATGTAATTAATATTTGAGGTTTGGCTTTTCTTGGGTTTTCTCAGGGAAAGTCATTCGGTATTTTGGGTTTTATTTTTATGAGTTTTCTTAGGGATAAAGATATCGTATGTTTTTTTAAAAAAAGCAGTTTTTTTAATATTCAATATATATTTTTATTTTTTCTTTTTTTTGCTCCTTTTTTATCTTGGATAAAGTTTGCGCCGCTTGTTGATCTTACATCTGATTTGTTATCGTTATTCATAGTTCTATTAATAATACTTTTTTCATTTTTTTATATAAATGATCGCGTTGAAATATCACCTGCGCTGACTATAGTTTCTTTTCTGATTTTTTTTTCTTTATTTAATATTAACTCAACGCCATATCCGGGGATGGTTTTTATTAAAGTTTCTGCTCTTTTTTTTGCAGCTTTATTGGCTAATTCAGTTAGTAAATTAGATTTAGAAAAAGTAATATTGTTTTCTTCTAGTGGCCTCCTTATGGGAAGTTTGTGTCAATTATTTATAGGGGTTTTTCAAATAACAGGGCTTGCCGATCAGTTTGGTTTGTCGTATTTTTTGCATAAAAATGCTAACTATACAGAATTTTTAGGAAATATCGGGCAAAGAAATAATCTAAGTAATTATTTAATGCTAGGTGTACTTTCCCTTTGTTGGCTTTTTAGTAAAAAACAAATTAAATTACTAGTCTTCCTAATAGCTTTAATTTTTTTGAGTGTTTCTGTTTCATTAAGTGCGTCTAGGTTGGTTCTAGCCTATTTATTTATTTCAATTTCTCTTATATTTTTTTTATTTATGAGATCAAAGAGAACTGTAGAAATGAAAAGACTGGCTGTCAGTATGTCTGTAAGTGTATTCTTTATTCTCTTAGCACAAAAATATGCCAGTGAATTATTTTCATTTATGCTAAAAGATGGAGCTGAGTCACTCTTAACTACAGGTGCTGAAAGGATGCAGACTGGTTCCTTTGTGTTCAGATTTCAAGAGTGGTCAAAAGCATTTAGTATATTCTTAGAAAATCCATTTTTTGGAGTAGGGGTTGATAATTATGCAGTCAACTCATTCAATATGGTTGCCGATGAACATGTTCATTCAGGTGTTCTGTTTGTTAATAGCCACAATATAGTGATGCAGCTTCTTGCAGAACTTGGAGGAGTTAGTGTTGTTATATTTCTTGTCTGTCTGCTTTGGTCTTTATTTCCCCGTTTTATCAAAGAATATCCTAACGAGAATGACTATTACTTATTATCTCTTATACTTGTTTTTTTGTGTCATAGCTTCTTTGAATACCCACTTTGGTATGTCAACTTTTTAATGCTGTTCTCTGTGCTTCTTGGTTTAGTTCCTGTAAAAAAGCTATATATTCCTTTTAATAGAAATATTAAAATTTTCACTATTCTAGTATTCAGTATTGTTTTTTTATGGCAGTCTATTTTGGGTGTTAAAATGTATAGTCGATGGGTATACTGGGTTTATCCATCAAAGTTTGAAGAAGAAAATAGAGCTAGATTAGCCGTTTTACTACAAGATAGTAATCATTTTATTTGGTCATTCTATGCCGATGGTCTGGTTGCTAATTATTTGCCTATGAATAAAGAAAATGTAGAAATGAAAAAAGAACTTTATCAGCGGCTTGCTTATTTTAGGCCTTACCCAAAAATTTTGACAATATTGTCAGTTTATCAAGCTTATGATAATGATATGGAAAATTCAGAGGATACATTAAGAAAAACAATTTCTGCTTTTCCTTATTCGACTGAAGAAATTAGATCAGTTTTAGATGTTTTTGAAGGTAGTGAAATTGCTTATTTGAAAAATATTTTAAACGAGGAGAAATAAATGAAGAAATAAATGGGACACCCAGACTTATATATGGGCAATAAATAGGACACCAACACTTTTAAAAAAGGTTAAAAAAGGGACATTCATTAATAAATGGGACACCTAATAAATGGGACACCCACACTTATATGTAGGTAATAATCTAAGTAAAAAAGGGACATCCATAATAATAAAAATAAATGGGACACCCACACTTATATGTAGGTAATAATCTGTGAAAAAGAGATGGGGGCACCCACAAAAAAAAATAAATAGAAAAAATAAATAGGACACCCACACTTATATGTAGGTAATAATCTGGGTAGACAAATAAATAGGACATCCACACTTATAAAAAAGGGACATCCATAAAATCAGTAAGAAAGAATAATCTGGGACACCCACACTTTTATGTAGGTGTCCTTGACTCCATCTGGATTA
>NZ_JAHHPN010000198.1:0-3192 GCF_024606325.1 Endozoicomonas sp. ONNA1 | reverse complement strand
GACCAATTTATTGCAACCGCAGTAGGACAGCCTTAAGTCCGACAGGCTGCTAGCGAAATACCTATAGCAAAAATAAAAGTAGAGCCATGAACGGATTCTTCATGGCTAATAAAAGGCACCCTATGTTAGTAAGACTCTGGCGCGACCCGGTCTGGCGGGCTGTTCTTTTTCAGGTTCTGTTGATCCTTGCCGTTGTGGCAATGGTCGCCTGGGTAGTGAACAATACCCTGTCGAATCTAGAGCATCGCGGCATCAGCACCGGCTTTGATTTTTTATCCCAGTCTGCAGGTTTTGGCATTATCCAGACACTGGTGGAGTACGACGAAAGCCATACCTTTGGCAGAACGTTTCTGGTAGGCCTACTCAATACTTTACTGGTCTCTTTTCTCGGCGTTATCTTTGCCACCATTCTTGGATTTCTGATTGGTGTGGCCCGGCTCTCCTCTAACTGGCTCCTGTCTAAAATGGCCAGTATTTATATTGAGGTTTTCCGCAATATTCCCCTGCTGCTGCAAATTTTCTTCTGGTACTTTGCGGTTCTGGGTATTCTGCCGAACCCCCGTCAAAGCATCAGTCTGTTTGACTCCATCTTTATTAATGTTCGTGGTATCTCTCTTCCCTGGCCCGAATTGAACGCGGGTATGGTGACGGTTGCCTGGGTTTTCATGGCCTGTCTTGCTGCTGTGCTGGTTTTGAGATTCTTTATGCGCTCATGGCTGCTTAAAGCTCAGCACCAAGAAAACAAAGGGCAAATGGTTCTTTATATCAAGGCAGCAATGGCTTCAAGTGTTGTGCTGATTCCTCTCGTGACCAGCTTTCTGGTGGATGCTCAGTTGCGATGGGAGATACCAGAATTAAAAGGTTTTAATTTCTCCGGCGGTCTGGTTTTAATTCCTGAACTGGCTGCGCTCTGGTTTGCTCTGAGTATTTATACTGCGGCTTTTATTGCTGAAGTCGTTCGCTCTGGTATTGAGTCTGTCAGCAAAGGTCAGAAAGAAGCCGCTGCGGCTCTGGGTCTCAAGCCTCGCCGCGTGCTGAGTCTGGTGGTGATTCCTCAGGCCATGCGGGTGATTATTCCACCCCTGACCAATCAGTACCTGAACCTGATCAAGAACTCTTCACTGGCGACGGCCATAGGTTACCCGGATCTGGTCAGTGTCTTTGCGGGAACCACCCTGAACCAGACCGGTCAGGCCGTTGAGGTGATCGCCATGACCATGGCCGTTTATCTCACGATCAGCCTTACCGTATCTGTTTTGATGAACTTGTATAACCGTTGGGCATCGCTGGTAGAGCGGTAAGGACTCTCTTAATGAAGAGCACGATGATGGAAGAAAAAATGATTCCTGCAAGAGAGCCCCCGGTCAACTCGAGGGGTGTTTTAGGCTGGATGCGGGAGAAGCTGTTTGCGACGCCCTCACAGTCACTGATCACATTGACGCTTATTTACGGTCTTTATCTGATCCTTCCTCCCTTATGGCAGTGGGCAGTTATGGACGCTACCTGGACGGGAGAAAGCCGCTCGGCCTGCAATGTTGACGGTGCCTGCTGGGCTTTTGTCACTGCACGACTGGATCAGTTTATTTACGGCTTCTATCCGGAGAGTGAAATCTGGCGGGTGAATCTGTTTTTTGTGCAGTTGGCCCTGATTCTGGGTTGGCTGATGATTCCGGCTATTCCCGGCAAGAAGCTGGCATTGGGTTTGGGATTGCTGGTATTGCCGGTTACCTCCTGGCTGGTGCTGTCTGGAGGTTACTTCGGTCTGCCCGAGGTTGAAACTCATAAGTGGGGTGGCCTGATGGTGACCTTGGTGCTGGCGCTTTATGGCATGTTGGCATCATTACCGGTAGGCGTTTTGCTGGCCCTTGGCAGGCGATCTTCCATGCCGGTCATTCGCACTTTCTGTACGGCTTATATTGAACTCTGGCGTGGGGTTCCGCTGATTACTGTGTTGTTTATGGCGTCGGTCATGCTGCCTCTGTTTGTTCCGGAAGAAATTGTTTTCGACAAACTGGTTCGGGCCCTGATCGGAATTGTCATGTTCCAGTCAGCTTATATGGCCGAAGTGGTGCGTGGTGGATTGCAGGCGATTCCAAAAGGGCAGGTGGAAGCCTGTCAGAGTCTCGGAATGGGTTACTGGCAGAGTATGCTACTGGTGGTTCTGCCTCAGGCTCTGCGTCTGGTGATTCCCGGAATAGTGAACACCTTTATTGCACTGTTCAAAGACACCAGTCTGGTATTGGTGATTGGTCTGTTTGATCTGCTTTCGATTGTTCAGGCAGCCCTGAATGACCCCGAGTGGCTGGGCAGTGCTGTAGAAGGTTATCTGTTTGCCGGCTTTGTGTTCTGGTTGTTCTGCTTTGGTATATCCAAGTACAGCCAGCGACTGGAAAAGAATTAAAGAAAATGAGAGGTCTTCATGGATAAGATGGTCCGGGAAGTAAAAGACCCTGCAAGCCCTGTTATCAGGTTGAATGGGGTTAACAAATGGTACGACAACTTTCATGTCCTCAGAGATATTAATCTGGATGTGGTGCGTGGCGAAAAGATCGTGATCTGCGGGCCATCCGGTTCGGGTAAGTCGACTTTGATTCGCTGCATTAACGCTCTGGAAGAGCATCAGGAAGGCCAGATTATTGTTGATGGCACAGAACTGACCCGGGATCTGAAAAATATAGAGAAGGTTCGTCGTGAGGTCGGTATGGTGTTCCAGCAGTTCAATCTGTTCCCCCATCTGACGGTGCTGGAAAACTGCACACTGGCACCGCTCTGGGTCAGGAAAACCGCTAAAAAAGCAGCGGAAAAAACGGCGATGGAATACCTTGAGCGTGTCCGTATTCCCGATCAGGCGGATAAATATCCCGGGCAGCTCTCTGGAGGCCAGCAACAGCGTGTAGCGATTGCCCGAAGCCTCTGCATGAACCCGGAAATCATGTTGTTTGATGAGCCCACTTCGGCACTGGACCCGGAAATGATCAAGGAAGTGCTGGACGTCATGATTGAGCTGGCCAATGAAGGCATGACCATGCTCTGCGTGACCCATGAAATGGGTTTTGCAAAAACGGTAGCAGATCGCATGATCTTTATGGATCAGGGGCAAATCGTGGAAGAGGCGACACCGGAAGTCTTCTTTAATAATCCGAAGTCTGAACGTAGCAGGGCATTTTTGGGGCAGATTCTCAATCACTGAGA
>NZ_JAHHPN010000197.1:0-3973 GCF_024606325.1 Endozoicomonas sp. ONNA1 | reverse complement strand
CCAGCAGATCGTTAAATTTTGGCAGCTCCTCACTGGTGAGCTTGCGGATATCCATTACCAGAGTGAGTGGCTGTGACCCTTCAAACAGCTTCCCTGAACGCAGAGTGTGGCAACCATCTTCAGAAATGCTCAACCGGCTCACCAGATTAGCCTGTGAGAGGTCGTCGGGGTGGGAAATAAGGGTGACATCCCGATGTTCAGCACCGGTTTGGGCCACTAAAAGCTGCCGAACTTCATCATCACTGGCGACAAAACGAAAATCGAAAGAATGAGAGGCTCCGGGAAGCGAGGAATCCGTCGAGGATACGGTTCTCGCCCTGTCAGGCAACGTCATCGAAAGCGACGATCTATTGAGTTTGGAAGTGACACCAGAGCAGATAGCTTCAATCTTTGCCGGTGGAGCCAGCTTTGCTTCCCTTGCTGCCGACACACCCGTATTAAGCACAGGCCCACTTGATTGTTCACTAATCCGACCATCCATAGCCAACCTCCCTTCTGTGATCTGAAGTACTGCATTGAAACTCTTGAATGATTTGACCTTCAGGTAGGACAAAAGTTCTGTTTGGACAGTGAGCCGTCACTATTAAGGAAAGTCACGTATCCAACGACTCACACAACGAATTCAAATTCATGCTGTTCAAAAACTCTTCGACAATCATTGTCAAATCATTGGATGTAAGTATGAGAGCGTCACTGGCGTTTTGTGCCTCCCTTAAGTAGTCATCGTTAAATGAGTTCTGAAAACGGGGAGAGCTACAAATTTCAAACATCATGGTATACAGCTCACCTGCTGAGGATGGATCGTGGGCGCCATACTTGTATACGTCAACATCGCCCCAACAATACGTTAAACAACCGCCTTTCGAGTGTGTCACTTCATACAGGTAATGACAGAAGGCCTGCTGAATCGCTTTCTCGCATTTCTGTTTTAAACTATCTAAAAGTCTTTTGTCCTCATCGGATGCTTCGAGGGACTCTGGTTTGATTTTTTCCAATAACGGCTTCAGAGACGGGCTATCCTCAACTTTTCTTTTAAGCAGAGCTTCGACCTTTTCATTCATTTCTCTGCAGAACCAGAAAGGTGGCCCCAGGATAATCACCGGACGGTGGTTCGCCTTGCCCGAGTTTGACTGCACAAACGCGGGATGGTGCACTAACATTCGCTCTATATTGGGAATACCCTCAGGTTCGTCTGTCCAGGTGCTCTGCAAAGAGGAGCGGAGCATTTTATCTTCAAGGAGTGTCGAAAACCCATCATGACAATGAGTGACGAAAAAGGCATTACTTATTTCCCATTGGTAGCGCCGATAAGCTGATCGCCATATCTGGCTATTTTTTTCCTTGGACAATAGTCCCGTGTACCACATTTTCAGGCAATGGGTGGCTTTAACCTTCAGTTCATCAATGCTTTCCAGACGCGACAACAGCTCATGGTGTTGAATGGCCTCAATGATAAGCCTTTGATAAGTCGGCAGTGGATCCAGCCAACCAGATTCCAGGGCTTTATGGGCAAAGCGAATAACCGAGGGCCTGGTCAAGTCACTCTCTGTCAATATATCCTCTATTGAACTCAACCAATGCAGAGCACTGTTTCTTTCTCCGCTTTGGACAACCCTTTTTGAATGCAATGACTTAAGTGGTTCAGTAACCTGGTCTTCATCACTATTGGCCAGTATTTGTGTTACTACCTTCGACATCGGTCTACAGACAGGGCTGTTACGCTCAAGCACAGTACCGATCAATTGCTTCTCACGATAGCTCAATGTTTCTGCCTCCAGTAACATTGAGACACCCACGGAAAAACCGGGTAAATCTCCTCTCTCCCACAGTCTCCTTATCATCAGGTAAGTACTTGGTTTGATTTTTGGCAATGAGCTGTCTGTCTCAAGCGCGTTGTTCAATTCCTCAAGGCTGATACCACTGGCCTCAGCCAGAGCTTGCTGTTGTGCTAAATCAGCCCCTTTCAGGAGATCCCTGATCTTCTTTGACTGGGTGCCGGAGCCACTGACCCTTCTGGAGAGCTGGAAGTCAGATAGAATTTCTGTTGCCTCGACAGGGGCACCGCCCAAATCGACTGACACCCAGGTTTGGCCTCTATCCACAGAACACTCTGCAAAGGCGTGGGTACGGTTAGAAATTTGCCGACATGGAATGCCAAAATAACGGCAAAAAGCGATAAACACAGGTACACGATGGCGGCAGCTCCCTTGCCGCTGTGTGACGAGGAATTTAAAGAAATTGCCACTACTCTCTGGTTGAGCATTACCAGAAAACGTTCGGCAATAGTTCGCGATCGCCTTAATGCGTTGCACCGTGTTTTTAGCGTTTTGTATTGCCTCCAAAGGCACCTGTAGCTCAGTTGGTTGTTGGCCAATGGTCTCAAACAGACTCTTCAGTACTGCTTTCGTACCTTCCGAACAGCGGGCGTCAAAACGTGTTGTATGTGCTGGTCGGACTTCTCTGGCAGGTGTTTTTTTGTCCGCATCTGCGGGTTCTACGACATAAGCAACCTGAATACACTGTTGGGGTCTGGCTTCTGGAATAGACAGTGTGTGTAGCCCGGTATAGCGATCCCTGACCAAGGTAAATGATAAACCGGATTCTATGCGCAGGGCCACGATATAGTCGTTAGCCGTCAGGCTGGGCAATGTATATTGACCATTGTGGGATGAGATATTCAGGGTCGCCAGCGTTTGATCTCTGGCTAATGTCAGTTCCTGGTCACGTCCTGGCAACTGGGCAGGTACGAGGACTTCCGCCCCCAGCATGTATCGATCATTAATATTGATCAGTTTGATATGGCCCTCAGCAGACACATAAACATCCTCTGCCCACCACCGATAAATCCCGGGAAAATGGTTCGGCCAATCAAAAATTACATAGTCGTTAATTTTTGGTTTTTCCTCGCTCTCATAGCCGGTTTCCTGGTCCAATGCCGGAGCCTCTTTCTCGAGGACTTCGGGGATGTATTGTTCAGGGGCGTTATCAGTGTCAACCGCTGACGCTTCGTTAATATAATCGTCAACCAGATGGTTCAGCAGATCACTCAGCTGATGCCAGAACGCAGGCCACAATTGAACCGCGCCGAAGTTCCATGCACTTATTCGCGCATCAGCCTCCCGGAGATAAGTCTGGTTAGCTGATATTTTCAGCGTTTCTTCCTCTTCTTCCGTCAGGAAAAATACGTCACTGGCTTCGACTCCCGTCTGGCCGAACTCATGATCAAACCAGCGCTGCTGCCAGTGTCGGTAAAGTGCCTGGGTAAGTATATCGTCCGACAGATCCGGCTTCAGGGAAAGACCGGATGCCTGCCACCTGGCTTGAGCCACCCTCTTGATAATTTCTGTTCTGGCTTCCTCGTCACTCAGACGAGTGTTGATACGAATTTCATGTCGTTTTTCATCGATACTGTTGAGATCACTGCGTCGTATTAACCATGGACGATCCTTGCCCGATACCGTTTGGCTGAACCACTTGCAAAGTCCAGAATCAAGCTCGTCTTTACTCACGGCAAGAGCCGATGACTCGGGCAGTTTCTCCAACGATATCTTTGCAGCCATCAGATAAAGCCGGTAGTGCTGATTGAGGCATTGATGAAGCCCTTCTTCGGTAAAATCGCCCCCTCGGATGACGGCCCTGGCCACATTCTGTAAATCAAGACTGGTCGGCTGCAACGGCAGTTTTTTCTGCTGCAGGCAGGCCCTCAAAAGACAATGTTTTTTAGTCAGCTGTTCAGCCAGGATTTTCCCCTGCGGGTTGTCTGGCAACACTTTCTCTGCAATGGCCTGCAACTCTGCCGGGTTGTACTGCCGGATGGGTAAATGCCGGAAACGGCCTTTGAGCGCCGGTGATAAGGGTTTTCGCCCGCTGTACTTGGGTGGGTTGATGGTGGCAAACAGGTGAAATCCGGGATGAGCATCACCGGCCAGAATATCATTCAACTCACCTTCCAGGTGCTGGCTGTCGATCAGAT
>NZ_JAHHPN010000196.1:0-32694 GCF_024606325.1 Endozoicomonas sp. ONNA1 | reverse complement strand
TGGAAGAGCGCGTACCCCAATATTTGCACATGCCTATGCAGATACTCTGGTTTGACACGACAGAATGGACTCTGATTCTGGGAACCTATCTGGTTGTTCTGTTATTTGGCATGTTTGCAGGGGGTATCGCGCTACTCCTTCTCCTTTCCGCAATTCAGTACAAGCGAAAGCGTGAGCGGGGATTTTTTCAGCACATCCTTTATGAGTACGGCTACAGCTCCATCGAGGGCTATCCGCTGCCTACCGCTGACGTCTTTTATGAATGAGTCGGAGGAAAAATGAGCCTGATTAATTTTAAAAGCCTGGTAAATGAATCGGATTCTGTATTTGCAGAAAACAGGCTGCTTAAGGTGGGTTTCGGGGTTCTTCTGATCTGTACCATGTTTAACACCGTTGCGATCCAACGAATGGACAATAAACGGCAAACACACATTGTTCCTGTTGGTACAGGTTTGACCTACGAGTTTACCAATGGTGTTGCTGGACACACTTACCTTGTCAGAATGGCACGTTTTATCATTGATTTGCGCGGCAATATTACAGCCGGAAATGTTGATGAAAATTTTGAACTTTTACTGACCCTATACTCAGAAGAGAAATATGGAGAGGCCAGAGATTATTACAAAAAAATAGCCGAAGACGTAAAGCGCTATAACTCTGTCAGCTATCAGGTCCGCATCAATCCTGGTACGGCCATTAAGAACGTTGATAACAAATACCTCTACATTGAGGCAGTTAAGAAACAAATCGTTGGTAACTCCATTACCAGCACAACACCTCTCAAGTACAAGATTTCCTACAGGATAAGGGAGGGACTATTCCAACTGACTGACCTGAAGGAACTCAAACCATGATGAGAAGAACCTTATTCCTGATATTTATGCTTTTCACCGTGACGGTTCACGCATCAACCTTGATGCCAGAAACCACCCATCATGTCACTTTGTCCAATCGTGATGTAAACCGCATTGTTTGCCAGACGGGTGCCATCAATGACGTGTACTTTTCTCAGGAAAAAGCGATCACGGTCAAAACAAGTGGCAGCAATGTGTTTGTTAAGTTCCTGGTTCGTGACGATGGAACCAAAAAAGATTATGTCACCTCAAGATCAGAATTTTACGTGGTCTGTGATGGCGAGGTGTATACCCTGATTGCGACACCAAAAACCACTGATGCCCGGACTGTACATCTGGGCAATCCTATTAAGAACAAAATACAGACCAATATTGAACTTCTCTCCCCTCTCGATCTTGAAGAGCAAGCTGTGACCATTACCAGAAGAGTCATGACGGGTAATATCCCGGACTCATTCAATGTTCAGCGATTGAAAAAAGACTGGATCAACTTCAAGGATACGCTCCGACTCAGACCTGTTCGCAGAGTTACCATTGAGGGCATCGGGCTCAACCTGATTGAGTATCAAGTGGCAACATTCGAAAACCGGCAACTCAATGAATATGACTTCCTCGATACCAGTCTGAGTTCCAATATTATCGCTGTAACCGTCCACCCCCTGAAGTTGATGAAAGGCCAGACTGCAAGACTTTTCATTGTTGAGAAGGAGATCAACTGATGAAAGAGAAATTACAAGAATGGTGGGAAGATCGGGATAGCGAAGAAAAATCCAAAATTAAAAAATACGGCGCTGGCGCCGTCCTTCTTACTGCTCTCTTCTCCACATACTACCTCTCCGGACAGGATGAAAAGGTGGAACCACCTAAAGTAGTTGAAGAAGAGATCATGACCGATGCCAATTTGCTTGAAGCGGATATTCGTACCAAGGTGGATAAGGATCTTGAGTACATGAATAACCAGCTCAAGGATTCCAACGAGACTAACGATGCAAGACTTGATGCCCTTGAAAGTCTGATCAAAGAAATTGCAGATAATAATGCAGTAGAAGACATTAACGACTTATCCTCTGCTTCTATTGGCGTTGAGCCTGAAACAAAGGTGATGGCTTCTGGTGTTATCGAATATCCGCCAATGCCAGAGCTTCCTGCGTCCTTTGCACAAACACAACCCAATGCAACCGTGATCAATAATATTCAGGTCGAACCGCAAATTATCGGTAGTATCGGACATGCAGAAGGTGTTGCATTTAAGCAAAATAACACAAAAAAAAAGCGAACCGTTTACCTTCCACCTTCATTTATGCCAGCGAAACTCCTGACTGGCATCGACGCATTAACCAGTGAAGGCGGCACAAGCAATCCTGAAACCATTATTTTCCGGATACAGGCTCCGGCTGTTCTCCCGAACTCGCTCAAGGCCAACCTGAAAGGTTGTTTCGTGATTGGAAACGCACACGGCAACCTGGCAAAAGAGCGGGTTCAAGTGAAGATCGTGAGCCTTGCCTGTATGTCTCTGGACGGTCAGGCAGTTATTGAAGAGGACGTGCTTGGTTTTGTAGCTGACAAGGATGGCAAGCGTGGTATGGCAGGCAATGTTGTGACCAGAGCTGGAGCCTTGATGGGAAGAGCTTTTATGGCGGATTTTGTGGGAGGCATTGGTGGCACAGTGGCAACCAGCAGCAATACAGTTACCTCCAGTCCGCTCGGTCAGACACAGGTAATTGATCCTGACAAAGCATTTCAGGCTGGCCTTGGTGAGGGCATTAAGGGCGGATCTGAACAGTTAGAAAAAATCTTTGTGGATTACATCAAGCAGGTCACGCCCATTATTGAGGTGGGAACCGCGAAGGACGTAACCGTTGTTATTCAAGAAGGCGTTGAACTGGAAATTAAGGAGACCTCCCATGTTCTATAAATCTATATCCCTGATCGTCTTCAGTTTTGTTATCAGTGGTTGCAATATTCTGCCCTATGAATCTGAATTCGGCTGTCGTCTGGAAGACAACTACGGCAAATGTGCGTCAATGGAAGAAGCCTACAAAGAGGCGGTTACAGGAGAGCCACAAGGAGAGCTGATTGTACCGGCTTCCCAGAAAGGCAATTCAACATCTAAGAATGAGGCGCAAAAGTCATCAAACGGTTCTGATAACAGTCCTGTTGTGCCAGCGGAACAGCCCTACCCGAATTACAGGGATAGTGTTTACAAGGAACTTTCCACCCTGATCCAACATCCTCAGACTCCCATGCTGCGAGCCCCTGAAACCATTAGGACACTGGTGCTCAGTTATTCACCCGGAACACGTAAGCAAGTGCTCTACATGCCTCGATTTATATTTTCTGTGATTGAAGAGCCGGAGTGGGTTCTCGGGCAGTATCTGCATAAAAAACCGGAACTGGTTGAGGGTATCGTTGATTCAGGGAGTATTGAAAAATGATTGGTCAGTTTCTGAAACGCAAGGGAACCAAGACCGCTCAGGATATTGACAAGTTATCTAAGCGGGATCAGTTCTCAGACTTTCTTCCCTGGATGTTTTTCAATGACAAACACGAACTGTTTGTTAATTCTGATAATACCGTCGGCATTATCTGGGAATGCAGGCCACTGACCTTCTGCGATATGTCACAAATCACCGCATTTGAGGGGCTGCTGAAGCAAGACTATCCTGATGGCACAATCATGCAATGGATACTTTGCCCAGATCATAATATTGATGGTTTCCTGAACGAATATAAGGCCAATAAGGTTCGCAAGGACGCTCTTGCACAGAAGACAGTGGACGAATATGCCAAGTTCCTTCGCTCTGGCGTTAATGGCATGAAGTCCATGAATGGAATTCCGGTTCGTAACTTCCGTTTACTGGTTTGTTTGAAAACACCTAACAACATCGACTCAGACCAACTCTCACTTATCGAGGAAACGCTGCAAAGTAACGGCCTTGCTCCCAGACGATGGAACTCTGATGATCTGGTACTTTGGGCGCGTCGATTCTTTAGCGGAGAAGAGTATGATAACAATGCCCAGCACGACCCATCCATACTGTTAAGAAAGCAAGTGATTAACTCTGATAGCCCACTGGATTTCAGGGATGGTTCAATGGTCAAAGTGGGAAAACGCTTCGGGCGATGCGTCTCTCCCAAAGCGCTCACTAAAAATATTGATCCTCTGAAAGCCAACAAAATATTTGGTGGTTATATGGGCAGAACCGATGATGCCCGACAGATCAATGTTCCATTCCTTTACAGCCTGAATATTATCTTTGATAACCAGGCATCTTCGATTAAAAGTAAAGCCGATGTTTTGATGACTATGAAGGCTACTGGTTCTTTCGCTAAAGACGTAGCCAGACGGGTTGAAGAGTACAGTTGGGCGTTGGACAAGCTGGCAACCAATGAACCGTTTTTCAAAGTTATTCCCAGTCTTTGGCTCTTTGGCGATACGGAGGAACAGGTTCGTGATGCCTCCAGTCGGGTTTACAAAATCTGGGAAGACCAGCAGTTTGAAATGCAGCGAGAGACCCGACTTTCCAAGGTAATGATGATTAGCTCTCTGCCTTTTGGCCTTTATAACACAGGCAACAATGTCACCAATATGGACAGGCACTTTATGTTGCCATTGTCTGCTATTGCACGTTTTCTTCCTGTTCAGTCTGACTTTCAGGGCAGCTCACAGCCGGTTCTTGCCTATGTGGGTAGGAAAGGACAAATCTACGGTCTGGATGTCTTTGACACTCGCAGTGATAACCATAATTTCTTTGTAGCAGCTGGCTCCGGTAGTGGCAAGTCGTTCAGTTTGGGCTTCCTAGCCTCCAACTATTATGCGGCTGGAGCCAAGGTTCGTATTGTTGATATTGGTGGCAGCTATGAAAAGCTGGCAAAAACCAACAAGGGCGTCTTCCTGGATTTTGGCAAGGAAAACATCTGCATCAATCCTTTCGACTTTCATTACAACGACGACAAAGACCGTCTTTCTAATCAGATGTCCGCCGCTTATGTGGTGGCAGAGATGTGTTTCTCAGGTTCGGGAGCCAGCACGACAGAAACCGAATGGTCACTGATCAAAAAAGCCTGTGAGTGGGTGGACTGGAACGGTCATAACCTTCGCGGAATTGATGCCGTATTTGAGTATCTATCAACCTACCCTAAGCATGCCGGTGACGGTGATCTAAAGCTTGAGAAAGCTATTGAAATAGCAAAAGAACTGGCTTTTAACCTCCATGACTTTACCAGTAAAGGACGATACGGGCGTTTCTTTAACGGCAAGTCCACCTTTGACATCAGTAATGATGATTTTGTCGTCATCGAGCTGGAAGACCTCAAACCACAGAAAGAGCTTTTTTCCGTGGTCATTATGCAGATCATGAACAAGGTCACAGAAGATCTCTATCTGTCTGATCGTTCTACACCACGCTTCATTATCTTTGAAGAAGCAGCAACTTTGCTCAAGAAAAATGGTGTCGAGGACTTTTCCCGACTAACTGGTATTGTCGAAGAAGGCTATCGTAGAGCCCGTAAGTACTCTGGCAGTTTCGGTGTGGTGCTTCAGAGTCTTCTTGATCTGAAACAGTTCGGTGAGTTGGGTGATGTCATCCTGGCAAATGCCGCTTATCGCTTCCTGCTCAGGGGTGAAAATCATAAAAAGGCCATTGATGAAAAAATGGTGGATTATCCCGGGCTTGCCGGTGATCTTCTGTGCAGTGTCAGAAACGTAAAACCTCGATATAGTGAGATGTTTGTTGATACTCCCTTTGGTAAGGGTGTCGCCAGACTCTCAGTTGATCCCTGGAGCTACTGGATATACACCAGTACCGGTACTGAAAAGAGCATGTTCAATGCCTTGCTAGAACAAGGAATGGAACCTTATCAGGCTATTCAGAAGCTCTCTGGGGTACAGTGATGAGAGTTGCCCTGTTCCTCCTGTTTCAACTGCCGACACTGGTATATTCCGCTGACGATGTGGTTAGCAGAGCCAAGGCCAGTGCCGGAATGGTCAGTTCACAAGTAGGTTCTGCGGATGGACTGAAGAACAATTATGCAAACCCGATGCTGACCACTGAAAACCTTTCTACAGCCGATGGAACAGGTAACTTCAGTGCCCAACTTGGCTGCTCTAGCAATAACAAATTCCTTGAAATGGCTATTCAGCCTTTACCTACCGGCGATATTCGATTCCTGCATTTGCTCCAAGACGTAAAACTGAATGGGACTCTTCAGAATGTTACTCCTTTACAGACAGTATCCGGGGTATGTGCGAATGGGCTGATCAGTTGTAATCCTGGTTCATGGGATAATTGTACTAGTTATCAGTGGTCAGCATCAGACTCAGGCACCTTAACACTGGAACCTATGTCTCTTTCTGATATGGGCGGCTGCTATTGCATCAACGATAGCTGCGGAGACCGTCAGGCATGGAATAACATATCAAGCATTTTGAATGATCTTGGCGGTGGCGCGTCAGCTGCTCTTTCTGCCAAAAACCCCTACTATGCAACCAGCGATACCAGTATCAGTGACACCACCATTAGATTTTATGGCCAGAAGCCGGGAGCCTGCGTTGCTTCAGACTCTTATGCTGATTCTTCTATCCCTTCAACCAGTGAGCTTTCGTCCTATATTAACAATCCAAACAAGCTGAATTCTGATGCCTTCTCTACAGCTCAGTCCAATGATCTCTATCAAGGGGTGGTTAAATCAAACCTTGGCAGTACTGACAGTTACACGTACAAGTCCTGCGATGTGCGTCGTGTTATCAATATGGATGAGGCCACCATTGAGGACATCATAGGTTTTGATGGTGGTGTGGGTAGTGTTCGCGTCTGCGGAATTGATTGTCTTGAACTGGTATTAGGTCGTCAGGGTGATAACTACTGGGGCGGTTCCTGCACCATGTATGAAGCTTATACCCGTTTTAACGTAAAAAAACCTGAACGCATTATCAGTGCCACACTGACTCATGCTGCATTCGATGACTGGATTCAGGTGACATCCAACAACAGTGTAATTTGGTCGGGCCCTTACAACAACTGGACAGGGACTGGCAGACCTCCCGGTTCTTGTGAGTTGGCAACCAACTGGCGAATGAACCCTAACGTCGACTTTACCTCTCACTTAAAAAGAGGCGGACCTATAGATTTTAAAACAAGGGTTGAAGTTACTGGTGGGGGAGAGGGTTATACCAGAGCCATTGTCAAAGCCGATACCACCTGCAAACTCAAACCAGATTATGTCACCAACAGCTGCACAGCCTTCGAGCAGGAACCTGCCTGCAATCTGGTTGAGGAGACTGTTGATGGGGTTCAGACCTTTCGCAACTACGCTGCCACTGGCCTTACACCATTACCACAAACCAATGATATTGTCGGAGCTTACTGCCGCATTGCCGCTACCAGAGACTGGTTTCATAAAAAGAGAAAATATCAGTGCAAATCAGACGATGACTATGATCTCAAAACTGGCCTTGATCGTTCAGCGTACATCTATAAAAACGCCACCAATGACGGCTACAAAGACCGTATAGCTGACCAGTCTACAGGGCAGTTCACCTACAGTAGCGGTTCATTTGATACTTCCCAGCCAATTAACACACTGAGCTATACCCCGATGTGCAAGACCAGAATCCCAAGGCTGGCTGCTGACGTAACTCAGTTCGGGACAGTTCAGGATAAAACAACTAGCAGCATCAAGTACGACGTATTTTATAAAGAGTGCGTGGACAATACATGCCCTATCGAAGACAGCTCAGAGGAAATTATTAAGAACTGTCAAAACATTAATGAATTTGCTGAAGCAGCGACCATTATGCAGACGCTAAGGAAAGCAGGACAGGACATAATATGCACAAGTGGCAATATGCAATTACCTTAGTCCTTTCAATTCTGATTACTCCATTATCAATCGCTGAAAATTGGATGTGTGGTCAGGACTTGAACGGCAATGGTAATGTAGCTGATCCCGGTGAAACACAAGCATGCGTTACTATTGATGGAGACAAGTTTTGTCCATTGGCGACTGACTGTGATATTAATTCTAAAAAAGAATGCACAACCATTGCTACCAGCCTGGGTAGTTACACTACTAATCTATTTGCTGGAATACAGACTCAAGCAGGACAAACAAGCACTAGGCACCATATAAACTTTTTTCAAAACAAACACACAACAACATTATATAATCCCAGTAATTCAACAGTAAATAGTGTCAATATAACTGATAACACAATAATTACTCCTTCACTATGTCAGAGATACCCAGACTTATCTATGGATGTATCTGTACTCATGACATACCCGAACCCGACCAACCCTCCAGCAATTGCACCTAACTACATAGTCAATCAGTACCCAACCTGTGCTAATGGTATGGTTTATGACGTTTCTCTAAGCCCACAAGGGCTACCCTATACCCCATTAGAAATATGCTACGGATCATTCTGCTCTAATTGGAATATCTTATCTGCTCAGGTTACATTCACAGCATCTATAACCAAGGAAACCTGTGAAGAAGAAACAACCTATGCCTGCCCTCTTGGTAATGAGTATGCTTGTCTGAATAACAATGGAAAATATCAATGCAGTCAAAACCGCTGTGTTGACCTGGATGTTGCCACGCCTGAAATTACTGACAATATCACTGGAACCATGCTCGTTGATGATGGACAGCGTGACAATGAAGGACTGTGCATGGATCAGCTTATGATCTACTCGGGTAAAGCAAGCGAATGTCTTACCTCAGGAACACAAACTGCCTTCCAAAATTGCTGTGACTCTGGCGATGGTCAAATCCTCACCGACGACGTTGGCTCTATTGCAGGACTTGCCGGTTCCTTTGACACGGTTAAGACGGTATATACCATCGCAGAAGGTGCTTTTTACACATATCAAAACATGCTTGCCACTGGCTCTACGGTGGCTGAAGCCTCCGCCGCCGCTGCCACAACAGCAACTCAGGGAACATTAATTGCTATAGATCCTACAACCCTGGCAATTTCTGTGGCTTTACATTTTGTTATGGATTATCTAACCAAAGCCTGTGATTCGGAGAGCATGAACACAGCCATTATGTCGGGTTCAGGTTATTGTCACTATATAGGTGAGTATTGCAAAGAGGAATGGGACTTTGTTGGCTGCGTTCAAGAAGCAAAGTCCTACTGTTGCTTCAACTCAAAAATGGCGAGAATTATTCATCAGCAAGGTCGCCCGCAACTCAATAGCTTTGGTGCAAACTCATGGGGATCAGTTGAAGCGCCGAATTGCAGAGGCTTTACACCTGAAGAGTTCCAAAGTCTAGACTTTTCCAAAATCGACTTGACCGAGTATTACCAAGATCTGACCCGTCAGACCGAAGGCGTTATACAACAAAAAGTAAACGAGGGTGTCAATGACTTCTATAACCAGACTCGTTAGCCTGATGTGTGCGCTGGCACTATCCTGTACATCTATTGCTGGAACATCAGTTATTGGCAGAACATATCCAATTGCTGAGAACGATGCCCTTGATGAAATAAAAAAGAAAGCCAGTAAGATACCGCCAGAAGCATTTATAAAATCAAAGTCAGACTGGTCGGCTTTAAAGTCTTTGTCGCTGCCTTTGGCTTCAGCGACCAGATCAAGAAAGCACATACCCTGGCATACAACCCAGTTTGACATCAAAAACGCCGAAGGCCGTGTACTATACCCCAAGGGCTTTCGTTTTAACCCGCTTCAGTACGTCAAGTTGCCACAACGCATTGTAGTTATCAGAGAAGATCATGCCGTCTGGCTGAAAGAAAATCATCTCAAATCAACTGACATGGTGTTGCTTACGGATGGTGACATTGAGAAGGTATCCAAATTTATTGGACGGCCAGTATTTATTCTCGAAGATTCTGTTAAGCAACGCCTTGGGCTTGAGTATGTACCGACAATTCTCAGTCAGCCTGCCACCTATTTCCAGATTGACGAATTTTACCTGAGCAAACTAACCCCTATACCGGAGGCAACGTATGACACGGAAACTCATACTCACGTTCCTACTGTTACTGATGAGTAAGCAGCTGTGGGCGGTTGGTAATTGCAATGGTTCACCCATCAACCCTATAACGGACATTTCATGGCAGTGCATATTTCCGGTACGTCTGGCTGGCGTCATACAACTTGGCCCTAATGCGTCTGAAGACCCAACTGACACTGAAAGCCCGGTCTGTGTGTGTAATCAGGGTGCTATTCCAAGAGTCGGGGTTAAGGCTAGTTTCTGGGAGCCAGCCAGAATCATAGATACGGTTTCTGACCCTTACTGCATGATGCCTTTGGGAGCCTCAATTACTAACCCAGCACCTGGTACCCTTGGTGGTTCATTGAGCAATAAAAGTTCTGGAGGTAAAGCATTTCAGCAAATGCATTATTACCAATTCCCAGCATGGGCAATGCTTGATATGTTCACAGACATACCCTGCATAGAAGAAACAGAATTTGATGTCATGATGATGAGTGAGGTGATGCCCACCTGGAACAACGACGTACTATCAATGATTGTTAACCCGGAAAGCATTCTCTTCGCTAATCCTATTGCAGCCATTACCTGCTCAGCAGATGCAATGAATACCATTACAGGCATGCCCAACAATAGTCTTTTCTGGTGCATGGGCGGTTGGGGTAATGTCTACCCTCTCTCAGGCTCAATAACATCAACAGACTACCTTGAAGCGAATGCCGGTATTGCAGCCCGATCAATCTTCCTGATGGGCAGGCTTGGACTGCTTAAAGACACATCACCGAACGGCTGTTATCGTGGCTATACCCCAATCTGGAAGAAAAATCGCTACAAGCTCCAGATGATGAAACCGGTTAAAGATGGAGCTTGCATGCCAATAGGCCGTGACGGAATGCTCTGGTCTGGAGGAAAACACGCTGCCAATGGAGATAATTTCTCATGGATGATGTTCAAAAAAGTAGACTGCTGCATCTCTTACTTCTGATGCTTATAGCCTGGACTACATCAAATACTGTGTATGCTAATCCAGTTTATATCAGCAAGGAACTACAAGAGTCTGCTGCAAAATATTCTGACTACTCACCTTCTCTTGACATGCAGGAAAGGGCAGGAAAGATTGCTGCACAGATTAATAGCAGGGATTGGCAGCAAAAGCAGGCTGAAATGAAGAAGAGAATCCGGGCTTCGCTGTCTATGCCTGAACCTGACTCTGAAGAAGCTGCTGATCTGGTCACACAGGATCGTCCTGTACTTTTTGTCAGTTCTTCCATGCCAATCAGGACACTTCGTGCCTACGCTGCTGATCTTGCAAAAACCAATGGAGTGATGATCATTCGAGGAGGCATACAAGGACTCAGAAAAATATCGCTCACACTGAAATTCACATCTGAAATTCTCAAAATAGACGCTTCCTGCCAGGGGGCTCGATGTCCTATGTTGCCAACTCCTGTTCTGATAGACCCAGTACTGTTTAAGAAATACAAAATCAGCACCGTTCCAGCTCTTGTTTTTCAAAAGGACATGAATATTGCCAGCTACTGTGAAAGGCCTGAAGAACTTCAAGTAGGCTCGGAGCCTCACATTGTTTATGGTGACTCCGCACTTGAGGGCATGTTGAGAGAACTATTACGACTTAGCAAGGATAATTCCATTAGGCCATTCCTGGCGAAGCTTAATTAAGCTCAGGGATTTGCAAATTATATAAAAACATATAATATTAAGGTTATAAAGATTTTCGCATGCGAAAAATTACAAGGAACGTATTATGAACAAAAAACTCGTTAAGAAAGTGGCAGCCATCTGCCTCTTCGCATTACCCCTGCTCTACTTATTTCCAAACATCATCATTGTTACGTCCCGCAGTATTGATAAGCGTGTTCTATGGATAACTGATGCAGAACCAGAGAAAGGTGATTATGTGCTATTTGAGCTTGCCCATGAACTGGTGGGTGATGCTCCAGTAAAAATAACTAAACAAATTGGTTGTTATGCCGGAGACATACTCACAGTCAATAACCGTAGTTATTACTGCAACGATGAGTATCTAGGGTATGCAAAATCCAAAGGGCTCAAAGGCCAACCACTCCCACAATTTGAGTTCAATGGTGTCATCCCTGACGGCATGGCTTTTGCGTACGGTTCGGACAAGGACAGCTTTGATTCCAAGTATTGGGGTTTTCTGAATCTGGAGAACGCAACCAAACTCGAAGCCTTATTTTAACGGCCATACGAAATAGAGTGCAGGACATGTAATTGATACGAGGAGAATAAATAATGAAAATTAAACCAGGCTCAGGGAAGTACTTTTTCTGGTCATTGCTGTTAGGGACACTGAGCGGTGCTGCCCTGCTGCTCATTGAAGCCCCTCAGATTATGATTGCGTCAATTCCAGCTGGTGTTACTGCTGGGGCAGTTTTTGCCTTCAGAAGTGAATGGCAATATAAATCAGAATAAAATGCACCCCAAAAATCTATAGAATTGAAGTTCATGGATTGGGTATCCATTGGAACCTTAAAAAAACTAAAACAGAAGGATTACTATCATGAAAAAAATACTGACTACATTTATCTCGCTTCTCCTTCTGGCTGGCTGTTCAACCATGAAAAATGGCACAACACAAGACGTGTCGTTTAACAGCAACCCCGTGGGGGTTGAAATCTACGAGAGAACCTTTTCAGGCGAGAAGTTGCTTGGTGTTACCCCTACCAAAATCACTCTTTCTAAGGGGTTAATCAAGAATCTCATATTCAGGAAAGAAGGTTATAAGCCAGAACCTTTCGTTTTATATGGCAAGGTAGACTCCACAAGCTATGCAAATGCAGCAAACCTCATGGTGGGTGACGCGATTGATAACTTTACAGGTGCAAAATATAAGTTTGAAGAAAATGAAATATTCATCTCATTAAAGCCAGCCGAATAAAAGGTGCTCTTATGGACATGGCATTGAAGGCAGGGGTAGTCATCCTAACACTCTTACTTTTCACAAATCCCAGTGGCAGCCACGCATCGACTTACGATCATGCCGACAAAAAAGGCTACTGGTGGAATGAAGAGCCAGTACCTGATGAAGAAG
Organism: Endozoicomonas sp. ONNA1; assembly: GCF_024606325.1. Taxonomy (NCBI): domain Bacteria; kingdom Pseudomonadati; phylum Pseudomonadota; class Gammaproteobacteria; order Oceanospirillales; family Endozoicomonadaceae; genus Endozoicomonas; species Endozoicomonas sp. ONNA1. Next base: position 19,803 of record NZ_JAHHPN010000196.1, on the reverse strand, counting down.
AAGCGTTGATTGAGGAAAAAGAGTACTCTCCTCCTCCTTTGCCTAGCCAACAAAAAATGATGGACATGCATCCTCAGCAGCTTGAAAAGCTGCTTGATCAACATAGGGATTATGCTCTTTACAAACTTACTCCTGAAGCTACGACTAATTACTACTTGGTTCAGGACGTTGCACGACGCAAGGCAAGGGCTTTTACCGCCCTTTCATCATATGTCATGCTTCAAAATCCTGAGTTGAATGCCAGGGGATCGTACCCGGTTAACAATCCGGGTCGTAAAGCGCAGAAGCAGGTTAATGAGCAGCAAATGAACCACAAAATTGCTCGTTACCGTAATAACTACGCACTGGTCTTTCTGACCACAAAAACATGCCCTTATTGCAAGGTACAGAGAAACATACTGAAGTACTTCAGAGACAAGAATGGCTGGGCAATTAAAGAGATAGATATAGACCAAGTGCCTGATGTCGCTCTTAGATTTAACGCAAAAGTAACCCCAATGACTCTACTTATCGAGCGTGGTAGTGAACGTTGGATGCCAATCACTGTAGGGGTTGAGAGTTTATCTGTTGTTGAGCAAAACACGTATAGAGCTATCAGGCTTTTAAGAGGAGAGATAAAGCCAGAACAGTTCTTCACAAATGAAAGTCAGGAAGGCGGTTACTTCGACCCGTCAGTTTACTAGCAAGGAGGCTTAGGGATGAAACTGATAAACAGGCTTCTGGTTAAAGTGATGGTTGTCCTTCCTTTACCTCTATACGCTGGCGGTTGGGTTGACGATTGGTTTGATAATGCCAATGTAGGCAGCTCCAGCAGTTACGAGAGTCAGAAAAGAGGATACTACTCAGCCGGTTCATTCTCTGGACGTATCAACATGGGAAATGACAGTCTCGTCACCATCGCCAAGCCGAGAATCTCTGCTGGTTGCGGCGGCATTGATGCCTTTATGGGCGGCATTTCATTCCTGGATGCAGACTACCTGGTTGAAAAGCTTGAAAACATGCTTCAAGCTGCACCCGCTGTTGCTTTTGATATGGCTCTGAAAACCATGTGTAAAGAGTGCAGTGAGACTATTACAAAAATGGAAGCGGCGTCTGACTGGCTCAATTCACTCCAGTTAAATGAATGCGCGGCCACACAAAAGTTTGTTTCTGTGATTAAAGAAGGAGCCCCTGAGGCTCTATCCGCAACCTGGAATGAAATAAATAATGGAGTTTCTCTTGATGAGGCAATGGATCGTTCCTGGCAAGAAGCTCAGGAAAAGGTCAAAGCTAACGACGGTGAAGCTACCGCTGATCTGAAAATTGCAACTTCGGGATGCCCAGCAGAGTTTAAAGCAGTATTTAAAACAGGATCTGTACTGGCACACGCTACTGCTAAGGTGGGTATGGGAGATTATTCCGATCTTATGAGAGGGTTTATCGGTGATGTCATGATCAAGGCCACTGCCGCTGAAAAGATACCTCTTGCTGAGAAAGTATTAGCATGCAAAGAAAATCGCCAGACCACCATTGATGACATACTGACAGGTAATCTATATAAACAATCAGCTACAGGTGTCTGTAGCAAAGACACAACTACATCTCTCGTAAAATACGTAGAAGATAACCTCAAATCCATCTCAGGAAAAATAAAAAACGGGCAACAACTGGCAGAAGATGAAGAAAGCTTCATCAAAACAACCACCTCACTTCCAATTTATCGCTCACTAGTTGATGGAATTGCCAGAGGTAATGTTGATACAAAAATCATAATGATGCGAGATATTGTTGCAGTTACCTACGCACATGCCATATTCAACGACCTTTATGCCCATATAGACCGAGCTTTCAAATATATAGAAAAAGTAGCGACAAATCCCGGGATTGCTGCCAGTGCTTCAGGCCAACAGTGCAACCTGCAAGTTTATCAGCAGCCTATAGCTCAATTCAGAGGTCTCCATAGCATGCTATACACCTACAGAGAAATGTCGCTTGCGGATTACAACAACAAGATAATCGACCTGAACAATGCTCTCGAAGTAGCAAGAAGTATGAAGCAGGAAGGTGACAATACCAGAGCAGTAAATGCGCTGGATTATCATAAATAAGGGTGAATCAATGATAAGGTTCCTCTCTCACTTTCTCATTCTGACACTGCTCCCGGCTTCCGCCCTTGCTGTGGAGCTGGATTTCTATACCTTTGGTGGCTTCCAGGAAACGGTAGATGCCTTTAAACGTATAGCTCTCATATTTAACAATGATATATTCATTGGAATATTCTATGTCTTTGCAGTACTTGGACTCTTCATTGGCTATGCCATTCATTCTGGCAACCAGGTTCTCAATAGTGCAGACGGACAGGCAAAGCCCTCTATGCGCGTTCTCTTCACTGTTGCCATAGGGATAGCCATATTTCAAGGCACCGTCATGTCAAAGGGTGAAATAACTGTTTACGACGAGCAACTAAACCAATTTGAAACAGTTCAAAATATTCCTGATATTATTGTCTTGGCATCAGGATTCACTAATCTTGCTGAGAGGGCTGTTACAGAAATTGTTGATAATAGTTCTGCAACAACCTTCAAAGACTATGCTGGCGGGGTAAATTACAAACTTATTTATGATGCCGTTACCAAAACAACTAGCTTTAAACAATTTTACGCCATTAAATCACTACAGAAATTTTATCAGGAATGCTCTCTTCTACCTCTCAGCACAAATACAACTGATTTTAACCTTGAAAGCCTGAAGTCGGATACAAAGGACATATTTGGCTATCTTGAAAAGTTGAAATCACCGTCAAGCTTTACCGTCTACTATACATCCACCAATAAAGAAGGTGGTCTTGTATCTTGTTCTCAAGCCTACGATCTACTAAAGCCAATATTCACAACAGATACATCTTATACCGATTATCTCAACTCTATCTGTGAGAGCAATGGCTTTAAAACATCTGTAGCAGCTCAACTCGCCAGATGCAAAGTTGTAATTGAGAAGGCTGTTCAGGGAATTTACAGCGATACAACTCTGGACTATATAAGCGTGATGAAAAACTACCTAGTGGGATTGGCTATTACAGATGCTGTCCAGCAGGAAAATCCAGATATAGGAACAACTGCTCTTAGTAATCGAGCAATGCTAAACGACGGTATTGGCACATCAGTTGCCGCAAATAACTGGCTTCCGACCATCAAGTCGGTTGTCACATCCATCATTCTTACTATTACCCCTATTCTTCTTCTGTTTCTTGTAACGGGATTGGCATGGAAAGTACTCAATATAATATTCTCACTCTTTGCATGGCTTGCAATCTGGGGTGTTTGTGACGCACTTCTGCTTCAAAGCATTACAGATCAGACCTACGCAACATTTACCGAAGTTGTAAATCATGACATGGGCTTAACTGCAATAATGCTTACACCTGGCGCAGCAATGAAGAGCCTCGGAATTATGGGTGAAGCAAGAGGAATGGGTATTACCATAGCCTCATTTATCGCTGTTACTTTATTCAGAATAAATGCTTATGCATTCAGTCAGGTTGGGCAGAACTTCACTAATCAAATTAATAAACACGGTGAACAGTCATCCCAAATCGCCAATAACTCAGAACAAGGTGGTCAATTCTCTGAACAGGTAGTCAATGGCAATAGCTATATCGCATCAATGTCACATACAGGCTACGAACCTGCACTCAGTGCAGCAACGTTCAATCAGACAAGTCAGATAATGACTGGAGCAAGCATATCCAACAGCCTTGGTGGAGGAAGCCCTTTCAGTGCTGCTGCAAGAAGTGCTGACTCAAATACTATGTCCACCTTTAAAGGTGTTCGCAGTAATGAAATGTTGATGGATAGACATGGTGGTTTAACTAACACAGCTGAAAGTTTAGCGGGTCTCTCTGCCGGTAGCCAGTCTGGTAGTCTCACCGGAACAGAAAAAGCATCTATGCCGGGAGCAACACTGTTTGATACCTCAGAACGTACCTCTGAGATTGAAACAGAAAAAAGGGTTGGCGATAGTTTAGGTATACAGAATGCAGCATTGTCAGCAGGGGTATCCGTATCTGAAAACTCTGCAAAAATCACAGAACAAAATACCATTATGTCCAGAGGCCAGGCAGATAATATCGAGTCTGTTGTTGAACAGGTTCAACAGTCGAACCCTGATATTACTGTCCCTGAAATAGCAAAGAACTATGCAGCTATTCAAAACAGAGAACCCCAAGGCAGGCTTCTTGCTACAGATGGGGATTCTTCTCTACACACAACACAGTCTCAGGAGCAGTCTGTAGCTGGCCTTTATGAATGGCAGGCATATAAGACAGCATTGGAAACCAATGATATTAATGTTGCACAAGCTGCATGGGCTAAAGGCAGTATTCAGGGCTTCGCAGATTACGGGAGACTTGCTGCGTATACCGTATCAGGTGGGGAACGTATTTCACAAGCGGAAACAGACATGGCCTTAAGATCTGCATTTAAAGGTGAAGCATCTCACAACGCTGTTATGCAGCAGGAATATGGCAACTACGAATCATTCTACAGTGATCTTGCACAACATAGTCATTTGATGGAGTACTCTGGAGTTAGGAATTTCATGGCCTTGGCAGAGTCTATTGGTATTGATCAAAACGATCTTGCAGTTGCAATGACTGGCCAGTCATCATTAGCTCTGTCTGGAGAACAGGCACAAATACTTTACGATAAAGGTATTCTAACAGGCTCACAGTACAGCTCACTCGAAGAAGGAGGAAGCTGGGCTATATCACAGTCTTTAGGCAACATCCTCACCTCATCATCTAGCTCAGGCCAAAGCGCAGTGCAAGACAGTAGTTCTTCTTTGAATAATCAACAATCTATAACTGGAGGGCTATATTTTGCTCAAGGCACTACAACATTCGACTACTTCACTCGTGATGATTATGCACTAAGGGAAGATCATGCACAGAGAGTTCTTGATGGTGATGAAAACACTCGACAAGCCTGGATTCAAAATATGGCCTCAAGCCTTTCCTTAATATCTTCAAACACAAGACTTGATACTGAAAATCAAAGCGCAAATCTTGGGGCTGGCTTACCGGGAGGCAGTGCAGGTAAAGGAGCTTCTATTGGTGTAGCAATGTCTAATCAGGACACTGAGAGCACTTCTTACAACATTGACCGGGCAATAGTGTCAAAGATAATCGACGGCTCTAAGCATTGGGTTGAAACAAGCGGAATAGCTGATGAACAAAAAGCTAAAATGCTATCCGATAAAGTTTCTTCAGTTTATGAGGAGGTATACGAAGTCCGTGAAAGTGCAGCCAAAGATAGTACAAAAGGGGTAGATATAAATAGCGATCTTAGCATCCTAATGGAGAGACACGGCCTTCCTTATAACCATTTAGATTTAAATAAAGAGGTAGACTATCCTCTTCCTAAAGGCATGGAAGCCTATGAACGTTATCTCCAACCAACGGAACCTGTAAAATAAACAACTACCGTTAAAACAATTAACAAGGAGAAGATTATGAATCTAAAGACATATCTATTTAATTTAAAAGAAAGCGAAATAATAAAATCACTGAGGGAACTAGTATCATATCTTTTCGATCAGGCAGATTCAGATACCCCGAACGGTGATTTATTTCAGGAAGAATTAGAACGTACATCAGATGCTGTTGGCCTCCCCTACTCTCCAGTAGGAATGGCTAAAATAGCCGATGAGCAGTTGCATCAACAGGAATAAAGATGACTTAATCGCAAATGGATATTGCACATATGACTAATAGTGAAGACAAATTACTGAAGAATATCTCTAAGGAAATACTTAGGGAGGCCACTCTCTCCAGAAGACAGGCAAATATCAGAACATTCTTCTTCATATTACTGTTCGGAGGGCTTTTTGTTTTCAACCTGATTTCAAATAACGAGAAAATTACAATTCCTGAAGGTGAGCCTTACGTATCTATAGTCCGCATAAATGGTGTAATAGACGTTTCCAGCAGTGCCAGCCCAAGGTTCCTCGAACCAATCCTTACTAGAGCTTTCTATGATAAACAGTCTAAAGGTGTACTACTGTTGATCAATAGTCCTGGTGGCACACCTGTTCAAAGCCATATACTCCACAAGCTAATTACACACCTTAAAGACAAAACAGGTAAAAAAGTTGTTGCTGTTGGTGAAGACATGTTGACCAGTGGTGCTTATATGCTTGCCACATCAGCAGACCAGATATATGTGAATGAATCGACCATGACAGGCAGCATTGGTGTTGTTCAGCAAAGTTACGGATATTCTGCATTACTGGAACAGATTGGTGTTGAAGCCAGAACCATTCAAGCCGGTGAGAACAAAGTACGCCTGAATCCTCTTCTTCCTACTAATCAAAAAGACCTTGAAAAGATACAAGGTGTTCTTAATCAGGTACATGAAAACTTTATTGAGGTTGTCCGGTCAGGTCGTGGAGAAAGGCTTATAGAAGATAGTGTTGGCCTGTTCTCAGGCGATTACTGGACAGGAAAGACCGCAGTTACCTACGGCCTTGTTGATGGCATAGGCTCGGCCAATGAGATAATGGCGAAAGAGTTCTCTGTCGAGCACGCCAAAGACTATTCACAACAGCGGGGGATCATGTCAGGCTTGTCCGATATGCTCTCATCCGTTATCGCTGACTCCCTGGTGAAAGCCTCACAGACTATAAACATACAATCATTACAGGGCACTCCACAACCAAGACTCCAATAACCGCTATTTTCGCATGCGAAAACTTTGGCCTATAAAAAGGTCAAAGTTCAAGCTCTAGGCTGATTTCTTTGAACTTTTGGCTTATCTTCTTGCCAGCTTCTACAGCTTTATCTTTCATAGTATCTATTAGCCCATCTTTATCAAAACCAGCCCGTTCAGCTCTAGCTCTATACTCCTTTACAGCACTAGACTTCTCACCTGAACGTTCAGAAATAGCTTCAGTCAGCTTCTTGCTATCTTCCGTGAATATCATTGCCTTGTCTCTAGCCCTTGATATACCAACGTAAAATGATGCCTGGTTTATCAGATTCTTTCGCCAGCTTTCTGCCATCACTGCAACTTTATCAAAAGTCATACCCTGAGAGGCAAAAGCCGTAACAGCATAATTATGATCCATGTGTTTGTCTGTTTTAGTGTCCAAGGTTTTCTCTCCACCACGTTGAAAACCAACCTTTACTTTCCCGTCTTCAATACTTAGTACTTTTCCTGTATCACCGTTTCTCAAGTCCCTATCAGGTAGGTTCTTTTTCCAACGAATGGTATCGCCAACAGCAAACTTTCTCTCCTGCTCCCGGTAGACTTCTACACCATTTCTTGCACTACCAGCCACTTTCGAAGGATTCCAGATTAGCTTGCGATCATTTGACTTTAAGACAACCGTGTCACCTTTAACCTGATCTACCTTGAACCTCTCACTACGCTTCACGCCAAGCCGTTTTTGATCCTTTCCAAATTCAACAACATCACCTTTGTTATAAAACTGCGCTCTTGCTTTTTGGGCTCTTGAAAGCCCCCTGTTAATCAGAACGTCAGACGTATGCTTGTCCTGGCCTAGAATACCCTCTTTCTTTAATCCATCACGAATCAATGTCATCACAGCCTGTCTAGTTTCGTTATCCGGTATCACAATCAGCATATTTTTCCGCTCTTCCGGACGTAGCTTTAAGTACTCATCAGCAATCATTTTAATTCTTTCACTTTGCTCCCGTACTTCTTTAATATCGTTTTTGATAGATGCCATTGCCTGTATTGGGGTTTTATTAATCATGCCTTTAACAGCTTTAAGAAGATCGCGGTTGCGCTGTCTGCGAATGGTTTTCATTTCGGCATGTTTCATGCCATTATCCATCAGCTGATGAAAAGGTTTACCCCACTCGATTGCACCGATCTGCGCTTTATCGCCTACCAATACCACCCGGCTTTTAGCCTTCCGACTCAAAGTTAAAAGAGAAGCCATATCTTTAGAATTAATTAATGACGCTTCATCAACTACCCACATCTCCTTACTACCCTTCAGCTTTCCTTTGGCAAGCAGACTTTCCTTATCATTAATAAATGAGGCAAGCGTCTGAGATTTTATACCGCTTCCTTTCTCTAGCTCCCCTGCCGCTGTGGCAGAAAAAGCTGCACCCTGTAGCTTATAATCTGAAGCTTCTGCTATCTCCCTGACTTGGGACAGCATGAAGGTTTTACCGGTCCCAGCATAACCCTGAACAGCAACGACACGATCTCTTGAACCAATGGCAACCCTGACGGCTTCCTCCTGATCTTTCTCTAACCCTTTTCCCTCCAAATGGTCATTAATTAGACCTAGACTGGCAATACTCCTGACCTCTTTTTGCCCATGTCGCATAAGATCAATGGTGTACTTTTCAGTCTTTAACGCAGCAGGCGTTGTAAAAGCCCTTACACTCTTCAGGCTAGATTTTATAATCTCCTTTTGCCTAACAAGCTTATCAATAGCTGTCGATATATCTCCTGTCGAGTGATTACCCATAGATGCTTTGATAGCAGTACTAAATATATCTTTCTCAAGGAAAACAGCCTCTTTCTCTGAAAGGTGCTTATATGCAAACCGAACATCATCCAGTGCGCTTTTACTAACTTCAATATCAGATTTACCTTGTGACGTTTGGCTATAACTGGAGTCATCAGAAACCATCTCATTGGGTTTCTCAGTCTGTTTTTCTCGACTCTCATTAATTGCTTTATTTGGGTCAAACTTAAGATCTGCTAACTCTTTGTCCCACCGGTTAATAAGTTGTGCTGCATTTGCTTTTTGTTTTGACTTTCGCGTGGCTAATGCTGCGGCCTGCATACCTTTTGTTGTTTTTATATCCCTATCTTCAGCCGCTTTTTTTATAGCTTCACGTCGCTTTGAAAAGTTTTTAATGACATCCTTTGGTACTGAACTAATCTCAAAGAAACCTTTCTGATTATCAACATTTATATCATAACCGAGGTCTTTAACTGCTTTTGCAAGTTCTGATCGGTAGACCTGTCCGGCCAGCATCGAGTTATCATAAATGGTTCTGGAATCCAGGCTTCTAAGTTCACCATCCTGCCGTTTTGTGACGTTCAGGACAACGTTATGAGTATGCAACTGAGGGTCAAGATCCCTGGATGTGGTATGAGTAAATGAAGCGGCAGCAAGATTCTCAGTGTTTACATTAACAGTCTGGCCTGACATCGTTACTCTGGTAGTTATCATGTTCTTCTCTATGTATCCAAGAGCATGACTGACCGCCTTTTTGTGCGCTTCTACGAGACGTTTATCACCCCCGGCCAGAGCAAGTATTGATACACTTTTGGGTGCAGAAAAGGTCACATCCCAACCTTTGGTATGCTCTTTATCTCCGTTACCAGTCGAGCGACCAAGCTCTACACCATCAAACTTTCCTTCAAGTGCATTTTTGAATTGCTGTATATCAACCTTTCCCTCAAGGCCGAGTTCCTTCGCACCCTCCCCTTGCCACTCAGACTGAATGGTTGACTCATCATCACCTTTTGCGTAATAGTCCTCGTCCTTGAAGTAGTTTGTTGCCGCACCTGACGAACTGATCTTCTGAAGAGAAATCATACCTGCATCCCTGCAAATCTATTTATCGTAAACCCATAAAATAACCGAAATGGAGAATCAGAAAACATAATTCTCCACGTCAATCAGCCAATGTCAGCACCTATGTCATCTGCAATTGACGGCTCAGATATATTGTCTTGGTCAGTCTGTTCATCCCCATAACTAAAAGGCTCGTCCTGGCGAAAAGAATACTCATCCTTTGATTCCATGACAGGAGACTCACTGATATAGGGTTCACGCCTTTCTGTAAATTCAGTAGAGTGATCTTCGTTGCTTTCATCTTCGTTTAAGCTGCTACTTGCAGCTAACACCTTAGGTATAAAACCTTCAGCCACTACCTTGTAATTTCTGATTTTACTGACGAATCGAGCTAAGGGTAATCCGCGACCAAAACGAATATAACCATGTAAGTCAGGAAGGTTACTTATTTCAGAAGGCAGTACGATTGGCCTTAGCCTTTTCTGTCTGGAAAGATTCACACCATCACGGATTTCATTGCTGCCATAGCTGATCCCTTCAGAGGTCTCTAGTGCCTCTGTGCTACCAAGATTTTTACTTGCCCATGTAGCACCAGCTGCTTCATCATTACAGCGGAAAACAACCCAAGTCGAGCACAGGCCAGCAATGGAGTCAGCCCCCTCTTTTGAGTAATTTCGGATAAGCTGAGAGTAGTTCTGAACACCTATTATTCCGCAGCCCCCGTACTTTCTGGACTCTGCTAAAAACTCATCCAGAGAAGGTAAACGGTTCAAACTGGGAAGCTCATCTATTAGCAGAAATATACGTCTTTCACGATCCGGTTGAAGGCTTAACAATGCATTCGATGCAGTATCAAGCCAAGCCGATATAAGCGGCCTCATTAACGCCCTTTGGTCTGCTTTGCATGAGATAAACACCCAACTATCATCATCGTCCTTTGAAACCCAATCCCGGATAGAAAAACGTTCCCCCTGATCATGCAAGAACCTGAGCGACTGAGCGTAACTGCCAATGATACCTCTGATATTGGCTGCCATTTTTTCAGCACCTTCCGACATCATAGAACGTGCATCAGTACCCTGAACCATAACCATCAGATCAGCAATACTGATTCTCAACAGGGCATTCATTAGCTTCTCTGTCGTCGGGCTCTCTGTCTTTCCGATCTTTTCACACAGAGACGAAAAAACGATCCTGGCACTCTTCGTCCAGAATGGATCAGCTTTAGGTGCATCAGGTATAAAGGACTCTGATAGCTGAATATAATCACTGCTTTCTGAGCACTCACACCATACATCCCATCTCCTTCCCCTGGCATCGAGAGGATTCAAAATAATGTCCTTACCCTCGCGGTAAAAGCTGCTTATAAAGTCACCGCCAACGTCATAAACAATAGCTCTTTTTTTAGCTTTACGGATACCAGTTAGAAGCTCTTTGTAGTTAACACTCTTACCTGTGCCTGGGCTTCCCATCAGCATGATATGGGCGACATCTGCACCTTTTGGCATCCTTACACCACAGAGATTTAAGTCGCACAGTGACGGGTCGTTTTTAGTGATCTTCTTTAGCTCATTAATCTCAACCAGTTTGCCGCCTCGCACATATTCTTCTGCACCCTGATCCTTGCCTGTACGATGTATAAACCTCAACAATATCCATGCCGCAACGAACATCCCCATAAGGCCAAGAACGAGAGCATAGATAGCCTTATAGTAAAGGTTATTAACATTGCCTATCACTTCTTTATTATGGAGTATGGAAGTAGCTCTTACTCTTCTATCACCCCCTTGCCCAGTGTTGATATTCATCACATAGTCGGTGTCTTTCATCCCTTCAACAAACACCCAGCTTTCACCCCATTTAAAGCCGAGATAGCGTTCAACAGGTTCACTATTGAGATAGAAAGCGATGCTCGCAACAACCAACCAGATAAAGAGGCAGGCTTTAAAAAACTGCTTGAAAACCTGAAATATCATGCGAATAAAGTGGATGGTAGTCTGCCCGCCCCTGGTAAAGTCACCCACACCGGAATCTCTGAAAATGCTCATGATTCCTCCCTTAATCTTTTAATTGCATCCCTGGCCTGCTGCCTTCCTTTTTCATAAAGTTCAGGGTCTTTATCCTTAACCTGTACTGCTGACATGGCATAAGCTTGGATCGTTGTATTAATCAGTAAATCCAACTTTTCTGAGATTATCTGGTCAAGAAATATGGCTTTTTCTATCAAATCCTGCCCATACTGATAGCGCGATATACCCCTCTTTCTGGCCTGCTTTCTCAGGTATCTATCCGCATCATCCGAGATTCTGACATTGAGTTGCTGCATCCTGCCTGCTCCGTAGAGTGTTTTTCACCCTTTTAAATAACATTATATAAAATCATATAGCAACTATTTCGGTAGTAGCGCATATAAATTAATGAAAACAGATGGATATAGTTGTCAGAGATAGCACTATAGCTATCCTGCGCGTAGCGCATAAACCCTTTGTAAAGCAAAGGGTTAGCTTTTGCAGCGATAGCTGCATAGGGTGTGACGAATTTTCAGGGAGCCTTCCAACGGAAGCGACCAATAACCTATATTCCTGGGTTCCCATTAAAACCTCAGGACTTGAAACTATCTCTCTTTAGGCAGAGAATATTATATACTTCTATATAGTGGTTAGTTCTTCCGGTGCTTCAGAAATTGCCCAGTAAACCAACCGTAGTCAAAAAGTAGACGGATCGTAAACCAAACAGCAAAGGTGAATATTATGGCAAGGAAGAAAGGAAGCTTATTCAGCAGGCAGTCAAAAGCAGAGCAACAAACCATCTCTTTCAAAGTACCCAAGTCTGTCAAAGACAGAGAGGCAGACATTAACCGACGACTGGCAGCTATTGATAAGGAGTTGAATTTCAGTCTCTCTGAAGTTTCAAGACAGGCCGCACTTGAAGCAATTAACGATGCTGAAAAAGAAGTAGAGAAGTTGGAAAAAGAGAATCAAGCCAGTGAACCGGCAACCTCCAGGAAGACTCTGGAATATTCATCTGAGTCATCCCAGACAGAACATCAGCAGTATGAAGAACTCTAGTAAAAAAACGACCTAAGTACTGCTCAGGCCGTTCTATCTCAATAAGGTCTTTTTGCTGTAGACCTTATTATGACACCACCGCACAATCAGGCCTTCCCCTACCTCTCTGGTAACACCACATTAATGCCTGCACTGTCTCATAAGTTTGAGGGTTATCCATCGAATAGTTCTCTTTGATCGTGTCTGCCAGAAAAGCAAAAGTGAATACTGCTCCCCCCCTCGCTTCTCGGCCATTGAGCAGATGAGAAAAACAGGCGATGCCATGATGAACGGTTTTCAAAACATCCTCTGGCATTGGCTTACATTCAGCAATCCATTTACCTGACACCCAGCGAATTGTATCCATGCCCCATTTCTGAAAACTCAGCTCAACATCATTTGCATGGACAGTATCAATATCAATACTGTATTTGATTTTGTACTGGTTCATGATGCCATCCTAGTCAACCGGATCTCTTCAATTCTTCGAAGCCCATTCTTAGGCGTTTTAAAAATCCTTATCCCTTTTGATATGACTTCATTGCCAATAACATCAGACTGTTTCAAACGTGATATAATTAGCGCTCTGGCCTCTTTTGCACTCTTGACGGTATTAATACTACAACCTTGCTTAATATTGTCCTGATCATCCAAGCTCAATCTATCCAGTGACACTCTCATTTATTTTACCCTTTTTGGTGATGGCCTATGCCGTGCTTCTGAATCTGCTTTATATGGTGTAGATCTCCTTTGTCTGAATGTTGATCATATTGACAGAATCGGTTTTAGCCTGGAGTTCTGTAATTTCCTTCAATCCATCCACTACCGATCTAATAGCGTGGCTCGTATGCATATTAGTGCAAGGAAAGAGGTTGTAATAGATTCTGCTTTTTGCTTTTGGAAGAAAGTCTACACTCTCATGATCTGGCGCGACCACACTGAATATTTTAGACACAGGTATTACTTGCATACTGGATACCGCCCTATTATGTAGACACTCAACCATGATGAACCGCTCAATAGCTTCAGCATCTTCTTCTCTCATCTTGAAGCAGTGACTCAAAGCTACTAACTTCTGATAAAGAACTTCATCAATATACCCATAGTTAAACAGGTAATTGAACAGCATCCATGATTGCATCAAAACCCTGTCTTCATTACTGCTGCAAAATATTTCCAAATCATCAGCCGGTTTACCTTCCAGAACGGGCAATATACTTCTGACTCTTTTTTTAAAAACGGTGACAGGTTCTTTGTTCGATGCGCTCATAATATCCAACTTGATCAATCAAGAAATAGAATGAAATAAAAACAGTGGAGGGGCTTAACCCCATCGCGCACTGTTGTACTCTTCCGAGTTGTAGATAAGGTGTTGTTCAATCTCCCTGATCAAGGCCGACAGGGCTTTTTTCGATCTCGATTCATGGTCTATTTGATATATGATTGAGTGGAGAGATTTAAGAAGTTGCCACACTGAAACTTTCTCACCTGCGAGGCCAAGACTTCTGCCCTCGGTATAATCCGAAAGCTTAAAGCTCATCATTCCAGTCTCTTTCTCATTGTATCTGCGAACATAAGCACGATAGTTTTCCACAAAGATCGCTGACATCAGACGTTCTATTCCATTAAAAAGACGATTATTTTCATTTCTGGTATAGGCATCAAAGCCTAACTCATTCTTTCCCTTGACGTAGTACTTCAGCATACCCATACGATCATCGACGGCAATGCTGCCAAGAGTACGGATGCAATCAAAGTAAACGCATGGGCTGATGATCATGACTGACATTTATATATTCCTCTGGGGTTATGGCTGATGCCGGTTTGTTTTCTGAATCCTTAATATAATTTTATCTCTGTTTCTTATAAGTGTCAATAGCGACAATATAAAAAACAAACAATTTAATACCTTGCACTGCTCCAAAAAACATGCAGTTCAGGAGCCGGAACGGGTGAGCAAGTAAATGCCACAAGGCATTTAGGCGCGAGGGCTGTTAAGCCCTAAAGCAACCTAAAAAACGGGAGCAAAGCGACCTGCCTTCCTTACAGGAAGCTTTTCTGTCTGTCCCTGGGTTGCCATGCTGCTCTATCGCCGTGATCCTGATAACGACCTGGAAGAATACAGATGCAAGATCGCAGCTCTGGCGCTTGCGACAGAGACCGTCTTGTATCTGGATTCTGGAAGGTCAAGGATCACATTCAGGCGATAGAGCGGCTTGGCAGGGACTTACAGGAAACTGTGAGGCCAGAGCCCGGAGGGCGATACTAGCCCTGATCGTTACCCGAATGGGCTGAAACCCGAAGGGGTTCAGTTTCACTGGCCGAAGTTGTCCCGCGTAGCGGGTGAGGTTAGGGAAATAGAGCAGGTTCCCGGCTTCAGTCTCAAAATTGTATAAACAGCCAATCAAGAGGAATAATTGCAACAGGCTGAGACAGCAGCATTAAGCCTATTGCACCACATTGAGACTAAGATTTTCGCATGCGAAAATGCTAACCAGCCAGAGGCAATGAGAAAGAAGGAATAGATGTTCTCCAGACCACATCACAGAAGTGTGAACCTTCAACGAACTCAATATCAGAAAAACAATCCATCAATGCATAGAATTGTTTCATCGCAGCATTGGATAAGGCTACCTCAGAGGAGTAGTGTTCATTGCTATCAGGAACGACAGATAATAAAAAAAAGAACTCGCCATCCGCTCTCTTTCTAAGAATCAGAGTGACACACTCTACAGAAGGTATATAACAGTCTTCAGAAAGGAATTCAGCAATCCTTTTCAGCCATGCGTTAAACGAGGATTCACAGACCAGCTCTGGCAGGCTCATCACCTCACGGATATGATCATCACCATAATTAATGCGATACGACTTCCTTTTCACCATCGCTTGCCAGAACAGTTTTCTAAGTTCCTGATTAGACATAAACAGACATCCTTTGTCTGAGGAAGAATCACATTCTATATTAGACCATATAAATCAAATAATAAAAAACCATTGAAAAATCAGTCGTATATTCTGGGATTGGTCATCCGCAAACCATACCTAACACATATATCTACTAGCATACAATCAGATCCCTAGCACCGTCACTGCCTCGACTGAAACCTTTCGCATAGTGAAAGAATCACAATGAAAGAACAGTTAAAACGGCAATATATAAAAAGGGCAAGTCATTACCTGCCCTGTAAGAGTCATTACTGACGGTCTTCCTGTAATCTGTTCTCAATCAGTTCCATTTCAATCGTCAGACCCAGGCCAAGCGCTTTACACAGCTGCGCGGCTGTACCTTTGACACCATCGGCAGTTTTGTTCATTTTACCCAACAACACACAGCGACCATTCCAAAGATCAGAGCTACGCATCACATCCAGGTTCGAGAGTTTTTCAAAATGACTCCAGTCCACCTCATTACCCCTTTCATACTTACAGATATATTGGCCAGCAAACTGCCCAATAGCCTCCAAAAAAACCGCATGGCCGATCACAAAATTATCCCGAACATCCGGTGCAGGAATACTGCCTGAGATCATTGCGGCCCATTGCGGAATCACCTTTAGGTTCTCGAACAGCTCTTTGGTGATTTTTATATACTGCTTACGCATCTCAGAGGCAGTCGAATACTCTGTATCCACCACAACCTCGGGGAAACTATTTTTGTTTAAACCGAACAGGTGATAAATGAATTTCTGAACACTGATCAGACTCCAGAGCTTATAAGACTGCTTACCGACACTAGTGGTCTCCATCTCTATACGGCTTTTGATCTCTGGCATTTCATTGAGCAGTTCTTTGATAAACAGACCAAATTCACACCTATGGTTGTAGACAGCAGAGATAGCCGTTGACGGTTTAACGGCAGAGCAATTAATGTCACTGAACATTTGTTGGTTTGACCTCAGTCCCTGATCGTAATACAGGGTCACGGCCAGAGATTCATTTTTTAACTCTGGACATTCCCGGACAGCCAGCTCCGCTCCACGACGTCTGTGCTGCCCATCCACAATAAGCATCATCGCTTCAAGAGGAATATTCAGCAGGCCAAGCCGATCTGATGCCCCAGCAACAGGAGTAGGCTCAAAAGACATAGCGGCACTGACACAGGCGGTAATTGCAGGTAGCACATAGTTGGCAGGGTTATCTAACATATACTGAGCAATAGACTTAGCACGTTTTTCGTTAAGCTTTCGTTGCGCTCTGAGTTCCACCGGAACCTCTTCTTCATCGAAACGAAACAGTTTGATCAGATGCTTTATGGGAACCTGTGCGGTGTAGTATTCCTTCCCAGCCTGGATACCACGTACTGCTGGAAATGTGTAACTGATTTCAGAACGCGATTTAACCAGAGAATCATAATTGGCCTTTCGTCTGGCTTCTTTGGCTGCATATTCCTGCTGTTTAGCCCCAATACGATCGATTTCCTGATTAGCTTCAGCACTGAACTGCTCTTTTAACTCATCCAACACCCAGCCATTGATAGAGACCATTTCAACAGCTTGTTTCAAACGATGATCATCACCATCTTTTTCAGCCATTAAAATCTCAGAGAGCCAACTGATCTTTTGTCTTTTCTCTTCTTCAATCAGCCAACCATCCATAAACTCTTTATAGACTTCACCGGATTTGAATTCATCATCGGACGTGATGACATCAAAAATACCTCTATGCCGACCATGCCTCTTATTTAGTTTGTCGGACTTATCCAGAGCAGTCGAATAAGATTTATGCCGTGAAACACATGTTCCTTGCTCATAGGAACCTTTCTCACCACTGGACACGCTTTGGGTAGCAAAGACAAAATATGCACTCATTATTAAATGATCCTCTGGGGTAATGGCTATTGCCGTGTTCTTACTTACTACACCTGTAATATTAAGGGTTAATCATAATGATGTCAACAGAGACAACAATAAAAAATACCCTGAGTAAAACAGGGTGCGACCATTTACACCTTATCAAAACAGCCTATGACAACTCTTACACCTGCATCTTTGAACTGATCTTCTAGCACCTCAGACCATGTACAGCAAAAACCTGGAAATTCTCGCCCTCTCATACTGGCTGGTAGAATAGCCACCACAGATCCAGACTTCTTCAAAACAGACAGCGCAGCTGTCAAATGAGAGAGAGCCTGACCTTTTGCGTACGGTGGATTCATAACAATCCGGTCATACCGGTTACTGGTCTGAGTAGACCACTTTAAAAAATCATCATTGATCGCTCTTAACCCTTTCTCAGAGAGCACCTTGCAATGCAGCTCTGATAGCTCCACACAATCTGTATCTGCTGGCATTAACTCAGCCAGTGCGCCAAGCCCTGCCGATGGCTCCAGACACTTATCACCATCCTGGATGCCTGCATGTTCTATTACATGCTCTGCTAGAACCTTTGGTGTCGGATAGAACTGATGTGATTGCTTTTCAGGTACGCAGCCGCTCATAATGATCTGGTTAATAACTGGCCTACACTCGTAGGGGAAATGAAAGGTTCCGTTATTATAATTCGCTCCCAAACCTTCTAGCAGCTCAATTACTTGCTGTATAACGCTTTGGCTGGTCTCTTTCTCTCTTCTGAAACTGCACCGATTAGATTTACCCCAATGACACAGGTCTGAAAGACAATTCAGCACATCAAAATGAAGAGAGGTCTTTATCGGCTGGCTGTACTGCTTACGAGAAGGTTTACGATTTTCAGACGGTATCTGTTTCGGATAGAGCGTAGCCAGAACGTCATTCAGTCGCCATGCCATATCAGGGTGGACTTCCAGATGGCCTGTGCCTTTTTTAAAGAGCTTTAACCGAAGAGCCCCCCCATCCAGCTCGTGCCACACCCCCGTTTCATGACCTATCTCTGACAAGATCAGATAGGTGGAACTGTGGTGAATATCACCCCTTCCCATGAACTTTGATAATACACTTCTTAGATCATTGATCAGACCAGCTTTCGTGTGATTGACACACCCATAACTCTCTATGACCGTATTCATTATCATACGTTTACTGAAGCCATAGGATGAGTTTGTTACATGGACACCGCTCAAACCTCTAAAAATCCCATCAACTCTTTCAGCAAGGAATTTCAGTCTCGATTGCAAAAACTCTTGCAGTGTTGGTATGACAATATTAGCTGTGAACGGTTCAGTATCGTGATTTCTGATTTTATCGTTCCATTCATCCCGACGCTTCTCTGGCATCACATCGTAAACATCCGTGAGAGTCATGGCCTTTGACCAGTATGAGGCATCAAGAGATTTTAGAGCCCCTTCCAGATCGAACAGTTCACCAGCGAGGCGGCTCACGTTGTAGCGATGGTAATCGTCCTTTGTGTTGCCGGTAATAAAATAGTTGACCAAGCCTTTATATTCTTGATCTTTGAACACCTCACTCATCTGAGACAGCTTATTTTTCTTTTCATCCCGTTCGTTAAAAAGCTGAAGCAGCTTATTGCTTTCGTCTTTCTTCACCTGCTTAAAAAGCGACAGAAAAGAGTTAGAATGTGCAATTGTATTTTCTGAAGTTTCAGGAATAGTCTTACTCAAGGCCGAAGTATTCATTGATCACCTTTGTAGGTTATGGCTTATGCCGGACAGTTAACTTAATACTAAATCAAATATTAAACCCACCTAAAAAGAATGTCAACAAAGACAACCCAATATCAATAGGAGAGCCCGCTAACTACGGGCTCGTCAGAACGTCTTAGACATCACTTGGGGTCATTATTGTGTAAACCGGTTCTGCCCTGTCTCCTGGCCCCACATGAATAATAGTTTTCAACATCGCGTCCTGCCCTTCGTCTGGATCAGGAAAGCTGTAATCAAAGTATATCCGGGATGCTTCACCGTCTCCCATTACAATCACCTCTTTGACCTTGACACTACAGGTTAATAGAAACTCATTAAGGGCGGCTTCACATCTCCCACAGCCAGCAGCAACGTTAGCAGTTATACAGGTGTTATGCAAAAAACCGAACAATTTGGCAGTGCTGGTAACATCTATCAAGACACCATCAGCAATAGCTTCAGCTCGAGTATAAATAGAGACAATATTGGAAGTATCGAAAAGCCTATCAAAAGACATTGTTATTTCTCCTTGTTGGTTATGGCGTATGCCTGACTTAACCAGTCATCAAAAAATCCAACCTTACAATAGCGATAATGAATATTTTCGCATGCGAAACTAGATATTTTTCACAAATCTACACTATAGCTAACATATAT